>JAEUQD010000793.1 GCA_016789925.1 Bryobacterales bacterium
ACTTCAAAAGCCGAAAGGTACGTGCGATATTGCCGCCAGTTCGTGGCAACCGCGCCGGCAATCTGGCGCATGGCCCGAAAGTCAGACAAGTGAGCCAGATCCTTAGCGACCGGTCCCTCCCGCATTTGCAGTTCGAACAACCCGGCCAACTCCCGCCCCTCCGCCGACGCCAACTGCGACGCGCTTGCTTCACGGCCCGCAAGCAAAGCCAGTCCAAAAACGGCCGGACGCAGCCGGCATCGTTCGACATGGTCCAGTGCGCTCTGCAACTCGCCGCGGCTTTCTAACAGATCCAGCCATCGCCGCGTGTCCAGCACATCACGGATCATCTCGTCCGGAGTGAATTGATTGCGCATCGCGTGATGCGCCGAAAGCATCAGGCCATCGGCTGGCGCAACCACGCTCACCTCCGTACCCAAAAGCTTCTTCCGCACCGCGCGGCTCATGATCCGCTCCACCTGCATCTCTTCCACCGGGCGGCGGCCCAGGCGCCAATGCAGGTCCAAACGCTCGAACGGTTCCGCATCCATGGCCAGACTCTCGTTCCCTGAAAACCCAGGCATGCTTCGGACTGCGGCCACGTAGGCCTCGAGGTTTCCGCCATGCCCGGCGCGGAGACCGAGGCTCTCCAGCGCCCGGACGGCGGCTTTCAGATCCTGCTCGCGAATCAGGATGTCGGCGTCTTTGACTGTTCGCTCTTGCGGCCCGGCATAGAGATGGGCGATTGATGAAAGCCCTTTGAACAAGACGGCCTGGATCCCCGAGCGCTCCAGATGCGAACACAGTTTCGCACCCTGGTCGGCTACGCTCGCGCTGAGGGCAAACGCCCTTCTACATCGGGCGGCCAGATCAGATCCGGCGGCTTTGTCGAGCGTGAGACCGACCTGGCCCAAACGGTTCTTCAGCGCCGGAAGGACGCTTCGGGATTCTCCCAAATCAAAAATCCGCGTCCAATCACACCTTGCGGCGATCTCGGACGCGGATGCTAAACATTCCTCATCTCTGCCTATAAGTAGCGAGATCAGTTCCGAAGACTTATTGATCGCCACTTAGTCGGCCTCGATCCTGCCTAAGGCAATGCGTTAAGTAAGGTCTCTTCCAGTAGACTGCTGCAGAGTCAGTTCCGCGGCGTTACCGAAGTCGGTCACCGCAGGCGACTCGTACGCACGGCGTGGCTGATTGTCTTCTTGGATCTGTTCGAGTTTGGTTTCCATGATGCGCCAGTGTACACCGTATTTCCGCGCCCGACAAGAAGAATCTCGTGACCTCAGTACTGGATCTCCCGGCCGGCACGCGGTGGCCAGGCATGTTCCCAACTCGGGATCCTCCCAAATCAAAAGAATCCGCGTCCAAGCACGCCTTGCGGCGATCTCGGACGCGGATGCTAAACATTCCTCCTCGCTGCCAATAAGTAGCGAGATCACTTTCGAAGACTTATTGATCGCCACTTAGTCGGCCGAGATCCGATCGGTACCGAAGCGTTACTCAGGGAATTGGGTTCCGTTCGATGGCTGCAGCGTCAGTTCCGAGGCGTTACCGAAGTCGGTCACGGAAGGTGACTCATACGTACGGCGTGGCTGATTATCTTCCGGGATCTGTTCGAGTTTGGTTTCCATGATGCGCCAGTGTACACCGAATTCCCGCGCCCTACAACTGGAATCGCGCGGCCTCAGTACCGGGTCGGCCATGGCCTGGTTACAGCATCACCTTCATCAAACACGGCTCCTGTAGTCGTTCCAGTACCCTCTTGCTCCGCGCAGCTCGAAATTCGTTTCGTGCCCCATCTGCCCCACTGCGCCGGCCCAAACACCCAGGCAGATTCCAAACCAACCCCCCCCGGCATCGTGGCCATGCCTGTTCCGAACTCCGAATTCTTTCAAATCGAGAATCCGCGTCCAAGCACGCCCTGCGGCGATTTCGGACGCGGATGCAAAACACTCCTCATCTCCGCCGATCAGTAGTGAGGATCAGTTCCGAAGACTCAGCCACCTGGTCGGCCTCGATCCCATCGGAACCAAAACGTTAAACAGGGAGTTTGGTCCCGTTCGATGGCTGCAGCGTCAATTCCGCAGCGTTACCGAAGTCGGTCACGGAAGGTGACTCATACGTACGGCGAGGCTGATTGTCTTCCTGGATTGGTTCGGGTTTGGTTTCCATGATGCGCCAGTGTACACCCTATTTCCACACCCTACAACTGGAATCTCGCGGCGTCAGTACTGGGTCTCCCAAGCGTGCCTGACACGAGACGGGGCTTCATGGTCGTAGCGTACCCAGTACCAGTACTCTTGGGCTGGCGAATTCTACAAAGCCTCGTTGAATAATGTTGTGTGACCGCGAGTCAAGAGCAAGCGCTATTATCAAACCTGAGTCGCATTGACGACTGCCGAAGAGGGTCCTCCGCCTTGCCTTTAACCTGGCACTACTCGGTCTGCGGGCTCGTCATCGAGTCGGACCAGCCCATTCAGGAATTGCGCCCCCACCCGCCCGGGTCTCCTGACTTGGTTGTCCGCTGGAATGTTGACCAACTCCCGGCCTCCACCCAGAACTGGTTCCGCCAGTGGCCCCTCACCGGCCGCCCTTGGCTGCGGTTCGCCCGGACGGAAGGCGGATATCTGCTGCGGTTCGGAGACTGGGCGGATTTCTGGGTCTCTGCTTCAGGGTCTCTCGTCCTGTGTCGTCCCGATCCGGCTACACCGGACCACACCGTGAAGCACATGTTTCTCGACCAGACTCTGCCGCTCCTGCTCAGCCGCCGCGGGTCGGCCGTCTTTCACGCGAGTGCCGTTCAAACCGAGCACGGCGCAGTGGTCTTCTCCGGTCCATCCGGCCGCGGCAAATCCACCCTCGCCGGGTACTTCGCCGGCCTCGGGTATCCGTTGATTACCGACGACTGTTTGGCAGTCCGCATCGCCGGCGATAGCTTCACCGTCTTGCCCGCCTATCCAGGTGTCCGTCTTTGGCAGGACTCCCTGCAATTCCTCGCGCCACAAGCACACGATTTGCCCGCAGTGTCTCACGACAAAGACAAACGCCGTTACGCCCCCGAGGAGACATTACCCTTTACCGGCGACCCTGTCCCCTTACGCCGCTTCTACTTTCTCGAGCCCGCCTACAACACGGAACTGGAGATCGCTCCCGTGACGGGCGCCGCGCTCATTCGGGCCGTCGTCGGTTCTCAGTTCCTGCTTGATACCGAAGATCCAGGGGAGCTTGAGTCTGGTTTTCGAATCGCCACCGGACTGGCCCGCTCCGGTCTCTGTTACCGGCTCGCCGTTCCGCGGGACCTCACCCTACTCGCCGATTGTGCCCGCCGCATTGCCTCGCACGCCGCGGCCGGGCTATTGTCGGAAGAAAGAAGCTCCTCATGATCGGCGACACAACACAATTCGTTGCCAGCCAGAGGCTGGCTGCCAGTGACATCGATGGAGAGGTGGTCGTGCTGAACCTGAGGAATGGCAACTACTATGGTTTGAATCCGGTTGCCGCCGAGGTCTGGCGCTGGTTGCAGGAGCCCCGAACCCTCGATCAGCTGATCTCGCTCGTAACGGCCGAATTCGAAGTGACCCCAGACAGGGCCCGCCAGGAAATCACGCAACTGCTGCTCGACCTGCAGGCCAGACAGCTGATCGAGGTCACTGCGTGAACGTGCCTCCGGCGCTCGCCAAAGCGAAGTTTCTGCTCTTAGCGCCGGTGGCCTTCCGACTCTGCCTCAAATACAAACTCCTCCTCGCCTTTCGGCCTGTCGCTGTCCTGAACCGCGACTCCCCTGCTCTGCGGGATCGAATCGGGTGGCCGTCCACATCCGATATTTCAAGGGCCGTCTATTTCAGCGCCAGGTTCCTGCCTGGCCTCCGCTGCCTTCCCCAGGCGTTCGCCGTTCGCGACCTGATGCACCGTTACGGCAGGCCGTGTGAGCTTCGAATCGGAGTTGCCACGGCGGGCGGCTTCCGTGCTCATGCGTGGGTCACGTCCGGCGGGCAGGTCGTGCACGGCCAGACGGCTGACTCGTTTGTGCCGTTGGAAGCACCCTAATTGTCCTCGGTGGTGTCGACGAAGTTACTGTCGAAGGCGAGGTCGAGGACTTCCTCGGTAAGCTCCCAGGGGCGCCGCTCGAAGCGGATAAGGTCGATGGCGTGGGTGAGGATGTCGCGCGGGTGGCAGCGGCGAAAGGGCTTGCCGGTGGAGCGGTAGCGGGAGTCGAGGAAACCATCGAGCAGATCGGGGTCAAACGGCAGATTGTGCTGGGCGGCGAAGCGGGTGAAGATGGTGGCGAATTCGTCCTGCTCCGGGCTCCGGAGGAGCATCTTGTACTGAATGCGGCGGAGGAAAGCCTCGTCGCCGAGTTGGGAGGGTTTGAGGTTCGTGGAGAAGATGAGGAAGGTCTCGAAAGGAACGTGCATCTTGGTGCCGTTCTTGAAAGTGAGATAGTCGATGCGGCGCTCCATGGGGACGATCCAGCGGTTGAGGACCTCAGCCGGGGTGACGCGCTGGCGGCCGAAGTCGTCGATGAGGTAGATGCCATTGTTGGCCTTGAGCTGGAGCGGGGCGTCGTAGAACTTGGCGACCTCGTTGTAGGAGAGGTCGAGCATGGATAGATCGAGTTCGCCGCCGGAGACGATGAAGGGGCGGCGGACGCAGACCCAGCGCTGGTCGTAGGTGGGTTCGAAGGCGAAGGCGAGCGGCGACTCGGGCTCATCAGCCTGGTCGCAGGGCTTGTGATAGATGGGGTCGAAGAGCTGGATGATCATGCCCTGCGCTTCGATGGCGTAGGGGATGAAGATGGGCGTGGGGTCGATGTTAAAAAGAGCTTCGGCGAGGTAGGTCTTGCCATTGCCGGGCTGGCCGTAGATGAGGAAGGACTTGCCGGAGCTGATGGCGGGGCCGATGGCGGAGAGCAGTTGCGGAGTGACCACCATGTGCTTGTAGGCGTCCTGGAGCATTTCCATGGTGAGCCAGTTTTCTTTCTGGCGCTGGAGGCGGACCAGTTCGGTGTACTGTTCGAGGGGAACGGGGACGCGGCCGGCGTACTGGCAGGCATCGAGGTAGTCGCGGGCGTGCTGGCGGCCGGTTTCGGTGAGCGCGTAGATCGCGGATATATTGCCCATGCCCATCGAGCGGCGGACCTGGACGAGGTGCTGGCGCTTGAGGAAATCGACAATCTCCTCGATGACCGAGAATTTCAGCCCGAGCGACAGGGCGAGGTCGCGCCCGAGGGTTTCGCTGCGAAAATAGAGCGTTTTGAGGATGAGCTGTTCGACCAGGGATTCGGAGACGCCGGCCTGAGCCATGGTTTCCGGGATTGGGGGCGTGAGCAGAGATTCAACAGGTAGAGTGAGGGCGCTCATGGGGAAAATGAACAGATCGGCAATGAGCGCCGGGGCCGGATGGGTAGGCAGCCTGAATTGTGGGACCGATTCGCTCTAGGCGTTCTGGGAGGGACGCCTCTGGTACCAGGCCCAGGCAGTGGCCACGATCTCTTCGATAGAGGAATGGGTGGGGGTCCAGTTGAGAGTTTGGCGGGCGCGCGCAGGGTCAGCGACCAACTCGACGGGATCGCCTGCGCGGCGTGGCGCTTCGATGACGGGCACCTTGTGCCCGGTCACGCGTTCCACGGCGTGGATGACCTGGCGGACCGTGTAGCCCTGGCCGGTACCGAGGTTGGCCGTCAGCGACTGGCCGGTGCGGATGAGGTAGTCGAGGGCAAGCAGATGAGCGGAGGCGAGGTCGGCAACGTGGATGTAGTCGCGAACGGCCGTGCCGTCGACGGTGGGGTAGTCGGTGCCGAACAGGGACAGGTGGGGGATCTTGCCGTCGGCGGCCGCCAAGGCGAGCGGGATGAGGTGAGTTTCGGGATCGTGATCTTCGCCGGTCTCGCCGTCGGGGTCTGCGCCGGAGGCGTTGAAATAGCGGAGTTTCGCGGAGACGATACCGTGGGCCTGGTCGAACCAGCCGAGGATGCGCTCGACCATGAGCTTGGAGTCGCCGTAAACGGAGTCGGGCCGGAGGGGGTGGTCTTCGGGAATCGGAGAGCGATCAGGGGTTCCGTAAACGGCGGCTGTCGAGGAAAAGACGATGCGCCGGACTCCGGCTTCACGCATGGCCCCCAACAGGGTCAGCGTGTTCGCAACGTTGTTGCGGAAGTACATCTCGGGGTCGCGCATGGACTCGCCGACGGCGATGTAGGCGGCAAAGTCGATGACACCTTCGATCGGGTAGTCGCGGAAGGCCCGGAGGAGGCGGGCCCGGTCGGCGAGGTCGCCTTCCACAACCGGACCCCAACGGGTAGCCCAGCGGTGTCCCTTTTCAAAACTGTCATAGACGACAGGCGTGTGACCAGCCCGGGCAAGCGCCTTGGCGGTATGGGATCCAATATAGCCGGCGCCGCCGGCGACGAGAACGTGCATGCAAGAACTCAGACGAGGAATTTTTCGAGCCGCGAGCCCGGGACGATGAGGGTTTGTGTCCGCTCCGGACCCGTTGAGACGCAGCCCACTTCCACCTCAGTGCGCTGTTCGAGGAAATTCAAATAGTCGCGGGCACGGGGGGGAAGCTGGTTGAGTTCGGTGATGCCGAAGGTTTTCGACTGCCAGCCGGGCAAAACTTCGAATTTGGGGACAATCTGGCCGAGCGCGTCCTGCCGGGCGGGCATTTCGTCAACCAGCTTGCCGTTGTAATCATAGCCGACACAGACCGGGATTTCGGCCAGTTCGTCGAGCACGTCGAGCTTGGTGATGATGAGGCAATCGAAGCCGTTGACAGTGGCGGTGTAGCGGAGCAGTGGGACATCGAACCAGCCGCAGCGGCGGGGGCGTCCGGTGACGGAGCCGAATTCGTTGCCGGCTTTGCGAATGGTGTCACCACGGGGGTCGTGGATTTCCGATGGGAAGGGACCAGCGCCGACGCGGGTGATGTAAGCCTTGGAAACGCCAACAATCCCGTGAATGCGGGTGGGCGCCAGACCGGTGCCGGTGCAGGCTCCGCCGGCGGCCGCAGACGAAGAGGTGACAAAGGGATAGGTGCCGTGATCGATGTCGAGCATGGTGCCCTGCGCACCCTCGAGGAGAATGCGCTTCCCGTCGCGATTCGCCTTGTTGAGCAGGTAGGCGGTATCGTGCACCATGGGCCGGATCCGGTCGGCGAGTTCCCGATAGGATTCGAGGACGTCTTCGTCCATGGCTTCGATCCCAAAGGCACGGGCGATGGTCTGCTTGTCCTTCCGCAAGGGCTGATAAAGAGCCGCAAATGCGTCAGGATCGACGAAATCCGCGATGCGGATGCCGCGGCGTCCGATCTTGTCTTCATAGCAGGGACCGATGCCCCGCGAGGTGGTTCCGATGGCGATGCGGTCGGGAGAATCTTCCGAGATCTTCTCGACGAGGCGATGAAACGGAAAAATGACGTGAGCGCGGTTGGAGATCGCCAACTGGCTGCGAACGTCAATACCCGCCTTTTCGAGGGTTTCGATTTCTGTGAGCAGGGCCGCCGGGTCGATAACGACGCCGTTGCCGATCACCGCCAGTTTCCCGGGCCGGAGAATACCCGAGGGGATGAGTTTCAAGACGTACTTCGTCTCGCCAATATAGACGGTATGGCCGGCGTTATGGCCGCCCTGGTAACGCACTACGATGTCAAAGCGATCGGAAAAGAGGTCGACGATCTTGCCTTTGCCTTCGTCGCCCCACTGAGCGCCGAGAACAATGATATTGCTCATGTTTTTGTTTATGGCCCAGTCTCTGATTGTAGCGTGGCGATGCGGGAAAGGGGCGGTGTTCACCACCTCTTTCCCGCCACGTACGATCAGAAGGGAGCGGCGGAAGGGCTACCGGCGGCCACCGCGCCGGACACTGGCGTGGACCAAGTACCTGGGGACGAGCGGTACCAGACCAGTTGCGAAGAGGCGTTGCGGCCGACAACGTAGAGCAGGCCACGAACACCGGCGCCGGCGAAGGATTGCACGGCCCCGCGGGAGTTCATCCACTGTACCCAATTGGACCCGGTGCCTTCGATAAAGGGACGGAACCAGACGGTCTGCGCTGCGTCCTGCACGATGGCGAAGACCGAACCGGTGCCGGTGACGACGACCTTGGGGTCTGAGGCAGCAGTAACACCGGTACTGGGATGCCAAGCCCAACTGGCGCCTTCCACTCGTGCCAGCTTGAGGACGGAAGACGTGTCGCGGGCGACGACGTAGGCGGCATTATCGGTGCCACAGGCAACCGCGGGCGATCCCTGGAAACCGGTACCGAGAGACATCCAACCGGAAAAGCCGGATGCAGGCGAATAGCGCCCGATCCAAATCCCGGTGGAGGGATCGCGGCCAACGATATAGACTGCCCCGTTGGCGCAGGCAGTGGCCGCGGGATCCGAGCCTAGAGTGCCGCCTAAGGCGAGCCATGATCCAAAACCCGTCAAGCGAGAGAAGGGCTTGAGCCAGATGGAACCCGAGGGGTCGCGGGCAGCGATATAGGATTGACTAGCGGAAACAACAGCCACGGAGGGGCGGCCCTGAATCGTACCTCCCCCAGACTGCCACTGACTCCACGTCTTTGATGCGGGGAAGTAGACGTTGGCCCAAAGCGAATTGTCCGCGGCGCGGGCCGCGACAAACGTCTCGCCGCTGCGCGCCTGAGCGGCGCCGGGGTCGGAAGTGAAGGCAGCGCCGGAGCTCCCGGGAGAGAGCCCGTACTCGGCGACGCGGATGACGTTGAGCGAGTCCCGGAAAACAGCAAGGGGATACGCGGATGCGGGTGGAACCACTTCCAGTTCCACACGGATGGTTTGAGGGTTGTTCATGGCGGGCTTGGACGAACGGAGTGTCATTTGTCCGGCGTAGACGCCAGGGGAAAGACTGCGTGCATTGGCCGTAAGTGTGGCGTAACCGGGCACGTTGGTAGTGCTCAGCATGCCGTAGAACCAGCTTCCACCCGACCAGGACAGGGAGAGGCCAGAGACACCGGCTGTTCCTGTGACGGCGAGGCGCCGCTGCGTGGTGGCGCCCTGCTCGGCCCGGAGACGCACGACGGAGGGCAGAAGGTTTAGCGACTCCTGGGACCAAAGGAAGGGGGAAGTAAGGAGTGCAATTGCGAGGGAGCAAGCAAATTTGAACAACATATGGTTGGAAGATCGGCGGAATACCTTTCGAACTTGATAGGAGATAGCCCTGAAAAAGGGGGACGCCGACTGAGCTGAGGGATCGATAGGCAGGGAAAGGCCTGAACCAAGGCTATGCAGCTCAAAAAACTGCCCTGGGTAGCGCTTACTCCGGGGACGCGGGGTAAAAGAGGTAGTGCCGCTGTGAGGCGATTTCGTTTCAAAAACCAGTGAGATAGTTGCGCTGCCGGAAAATTTGCGATGAGATGTTCGCATGCTATCGCGCAGAGAGTTCGTCACCACGGCAGTGGCCGCCACCCCAATCCTGGCGGCCGGCAAACAGTACTTTGTCTACATTGGGTGCTACACCTCAGGGGGCAAGAGCAAGGGAATTCAGCTCTTTCGCTTCGACGCGTCGACAGGAAAGCTGAGCGGAGGCGAACTGGCCGGGGAGGCGTCAAACCCGTCGTTTCTGACGATCCACCAGAACAAGAAGAACCTCTATGCTATCGGAGAGCTGTACGACAAAACGAAAGGCGGGGCGCTGACAGCGTTTGAGATCGACAGCGCCACCGGCAAGTTGAAGATGCTTAACCAGGTAGGAACGCGGGGCGGTGGACCGTGCCACCTGCTGGTCGATAAGACGGGGAAGAACGTGGTGGTCGCTAACTATGGGGGCGGCAGCGTGGCGGCATTTCCGTTGGAAGCGGACGGCAGGGTCAAGGAAGCGGCTTCGTTTATCCAGCATGAGGGCTCGAGTATCGATCCGAAGCGCCAACAGGGTCCGCGCGCCCACTCGGTGAATATCACACCTGACAACCGTTTTGTTTTCGTCGCGGATCTCGGCCTGGACAAGGTTCTCGTTTACAAGTTCAGTGCGGCCAAATGCGAGTTGACACCGAACGATCCACCGTTTGTGAAGGTGCGGCCGGGAGGCGGTCCACGCCACTTCAACCTTCATCCCTCCGGGAAATTCGCCTACTCGAACAGTGAAATGGGGAACGCGGTCACGGCCTTCCGGTTTGACGGGGCCAAGGGCGTGCTGACGGAAATTCAGTACATCCCGACCATTCCGGAGGGGTGGACAGGCGTGAGCCACACCGCGGAGGTCCTGTGCCATCCTTCGGGCAAGTTTCTGTATTGCTCCAACCGTGGCCACGATTCCATCGCCGTGTTCCGGATTGGGAAAGACGGCAAATTGACCAATGTGGAATATGCGCCAACGCTCGGGAAGACGCCACGGAACTTCAACATTGACCCCACTGGCGCCTATCTGATCGCGGCGAATCAACAGACCGACAATCTGGTGGTGTTCAAGATCGACCAGAGCAGCGGCAAGCTGCTCCCCACCGGACAATCCGTAGAATCCGGTGCACCAGTCTGTATCAAGTTCCTGGCAATCTGAGGGGAGCGGGGACCGTCTCTTTTGGGGCCGGTCCCCTTCCCTGCTCTATTTCCGACGCAGCGGCACGACCGTCACCTTGTTGGCTTCGATCGTGATGCTTTGCTTGACTGTCCCATAAATGGGCGAGTCGAACGACAGCTCGTAAGTACCGGGATTCAAGAGGATTCCGCCACCCGCATTGTTCAACTCATCAACATAACCGTAAAACCGTCCGTTCAGGTACACCGGGCTTGTATCACCTGCCGTCACCGAGATGTAGGACTCGGGCTCGCCACCACCCAACCGGAACCGGCCAAACGGCGGCTTGGCCAATTCGCGCTTCGTGAGCGAGTACTTCACCTTGGTCGTCTTCTTCGATCGGACCGTCACCTTGGTCGAGAAGTCTTCATAGCGGGGCTCGCGGATAACCACTTCCACCTCACCGGCAGGCACATCGTATTTTTCAGCTACGGTGAATCTGGAAGCAGGCCCAGCATACTTGCCATCGATCCAGACACCCGCATTGCCGGGTTTTCCAACAGCCTTGATGCGGCCTGGATCCTGAGCGAACAGCAACGGGGCGCACAGGGCGAGGAGTGCGAACGGTGATTTTGAAAGAATACTCATCAATTTGATTGTAAACGGAAAGTGGGCGTAGGATAGGAGCCATGAAGACAACCCGGAGAGCGGCAATCCTCAGTGCGGCGGCCAGTCCGCTGCTGGCGGCGGGCGGGAAGGTAGGGACGGAGAACGTCTACACGCGAATGGGCGTGAAGCCGGTAATCAATGGCATGGGAACGGTGACGATGCTGGGCGGGTCGATCATGCCGCCGGAAGTGGTGGCAGCGATGGAAGAAGCCGGCAGGCACTTTATCCCGTTGGCCGATCTGCAGAAGAAGGCGGGCGAGCACCTGGCCAAGATTCTGAATGTTCCGGCCGCGATGGTCACGGGCGGGGCAGCCTCGGGAATCACGATTGCCACGGTGGCCTGTGTTGCGCGCGGCGATCAGAAGAAACTTCAGCAATTGCCTGACACGACGGGCATGCCGTTTGAGGTGATTCAGCAAAAGACGCACCGGTCCGGTTACGAGCACCAGATGACGCTGGTGGGCGCGAAGATCGTCACCGTGGAGACGCGGGCGGAGTTGGAGAAGGCGATCAGCGAGAAGACCGCGATGCTGTTCTTCCTGAACAAAGCGGACTCCGAGGGGCAGATCAAGCGGGCGGAGTGGGTGGAAGTGGGCAAGAAGTTCAATGTCCCGACATTCACGGACGCGGCCGCCGACGTTCCCCCCAAGGAGCGGCTGTGGCAGTACGTGAAGGAAGGCTTCGACCTGGTGGCATTCTCCGGAGGAAAAGGCCTAATGGGTCCGCAATCTGCCGGTCTGCTGTTGGGACGGGCTGACCTGGTGGAGGCAGCCTATCCGGGAATGAGTCCGGCAGGGGGAATCGGCCGGGGAATGAAGGTGAGCAAGGAAGAGATTGTCGGGGTGGTGGCGGCTGTGGAGCGATTCCTGAAGATGGACCACGACGCGGAATCGAAGAGGCTGTCGCGGAAGATCCAAGAGATGATGGCGCTGCTGAAGAACGTCGACGGCCTGAAGATGACGGAGGAGACGCCGGAGGTCGCCAACCACGTGCCACACCTGGCTCTGGAGTGGAGCGAAGGATCGGGTAGACCGGGAGTGGGCGCGGTGATGAAGCAGCTCAGGGAGAACGATCCGCCGATTTATGTTCTCGGCGGCCGGCGCGGCAAGCTGTCGGTATCGGTGTGGCTAATGCGAGGCGACGAGCACAAACTGGTCGCGAGGCGTTTGAGCGAGATTCTGCGATCCGCCTAGTTATCGCTAGAACCGGCGGGACCATTCCGACGGCCACCGCTCGACGACCACTTTCTTGTCTGTGTAGAACTCGACGGCGTCGCGGCCTTGGCCGTGGAGGACGCCGAGGAAGCTGTCTTTCCAGCCGCTGAAGGGGAAGTAGGCCATGGGGGCAGCGATTCCGATGTTGACTCCGATGTTCCCAGCGGGGACTTCGTAGCGGAACTTGCGGGCGGCTACGCCGCTCGAGGTGAAGATCGATGCCGCGTTGCCATACGGGTTGCGGGCGATCATGTCGATGGCTTCGTCGAGGTCACGAGCCGGAGTGAGGGTGAGGACGGGTCCGAAGATCTCGGTCGTGGCTAATTCGGTGGATTCGAAGTTGCCTTCGAGAACGGTGGGGCCGACGAAGTAGCCATGGTCGCGTCCGGAGACCTTGACGCCGCGGCCGTCTACGATCGGCTTTGCGCCGGAGGCGAGTCCTTTCCCGATGCAGTCGAGGATGCGTTGTTGCGATTGGGCGGTGATGACCGGGCCCATCTGCGTTCCCGGTTCCAGCCCGTCGCCAACCTGAATGCCGATGGCCGTCTGCGCCATCGCCTCGCGAAAGGAGTGCTGCGCCTCGCCTACGGTGACCGCTACGGACACGGCCAAGCAACGCTGTCCCGCGCAACCGAAAGCCGAATCGCTGACGATCTTGGTGGTCATCTCCAGATCGGCATCGGGCAGGACCACGACATGGTTCTTGGCTCCGCCCTGGCATTGAACGCGCTTGCCGTTGGCCGACCCGCGGGCGTAGACGTGGCGGGCGACGGGTGTGGAGCCGACGAAACTGATGGCTCTAACTTGCGGATGATCGAGCAGGGCGTTGACGACATCACGGCCGCCATTGACGATGTTGACAACGCCCTTGGGCAGTCCCGTCTGCTCGATGAGTTCGCCGAGGCGGGCCATGGTAAGGGGAACGCGCTCGGAGGGCTTGACGACCAGCGTGTTGCCGCAGGCAATGGCGTAAGGCAGAAACCAGAGCGGAATCATGCCGGGGAAGTTGAAGGGCGTAATGGCCGCCACGACGCCAAGGGGCTGGCGGATCATGATCTCGTCGATGCCGGAGGCGACGTCTTCGAGGTTGTAGCCCTGCATAAGGGTGGGGATGCCGCAGGCGACTTCGATGTTTTCGAGGCCGCGCTGGAGTTCCGCCCTGGCCTCGCCCAAGGTCTTGCCGTTCTCGCGAACAATGGTGCGGGCCACTTCGTCGAGGTGGGCGGCCAGGAGGCCGCGGAGTTTGAAGAGATATTGAATGCGCTCCTGCGGGGGAGTGCGCCGCCAGGCGGGGAAGGCTGCCGCGGCGGCTTCGACGGCCGCGCCGACATCCGCCGGAGTGCCGTTCGGGCAGTGGGCGATTGCCTGGCCGGTGGCGGGATTTAGTAGTTCGAGACCGTCTGCGCCGGCGGAGGCCGTCCATCTACCGCCAATCCAATTCTGTACTTGTTCCATGGGCTTCAACGCCCACACTAGCACGTCTTCTAAGGAACACGCGCACAACGGAGCCTGCTTCGCGCTGCGCAAGTCGTTGTTCCTCATTGGTTTGGTGCCGCGCTGCGCGGCCCTGTGCGCTTTAGAGGAACACGCGCACAACGGAGCTCGCTCCGCGCGGCGGAAGTCGTTGTCCCTCTTCGGCTTGGCGCCGCGCTCCGCGGACCTGCACTACTAACCTTCAAAATCTTGTCACCGCAGGCCGATTTCTTCAGGCTGCGAGCGCCGTCAATGGAGAGACCTTGGCATTCCAGGCGGCAAACAAGACGGCGAGGAGGTGCACGAAGCAGGCGCAGTTGGCGGCTGACCCAGGCGCCACGCCGACGCTGGTCGGCACCGCCATTGTTTGCGCAAATCTGAAGGCCGACCTTGCCGACGGACGCCTTCCCCGATCCCTGGGCGATGTCACCGTCCGCTTTGGCGTCTCTCGCCTTGAGGTGGATGGGGCCAATGCCCGTCGGGATCGAGCCGGGGACCTGTACGCCGGTCTATGCGATCACGGTGCGACGCGCGGTATCGCGCCACTCGTGAAGTCGCGGTAGAGATCGCGCAGGTTCTCCTCGAGTTCGGCAAGGAATTCTCCCTGCGTGACATAGGCGGAGAATTCTTCCAGGTAGCCGAGCCTCATGAAGCCCTTGGGCCGCTACGGGGTTCGCTCGCGGTGCCGGTGCGCGGTGAGGTGGCGGTAGAAGCCCAGGTCCTCGCCGGTGTAGTGTTTGGTGAGCAGGACGATCTGGCCCGTGTGTTGCGCGAAGTGCTCGATGACATGATAGATGCCTTCGAGTACGCTCAGGTCGTAGCCCTGCACCTGGATGGACTCCGTGAGGCGTTCCTCGGGCAGGGTGCGCAGGAGGTCCAGAGCCTTGTTGGTGGTTTGAGTCAGACGGGCGGTCAAGTCGGCGGGCTGGAGTTCTCCGCGGGCGGCGAACTCCTGGTCGCGCATGCGTGTGTCGGGGGCGCCGCCGACGCCGGAGACGATCCACTGGTTCACATTGCCGCACAGGTGCAGCACCAGGTTGCCCACGGCATTTTCGTTCTCGCCGCCGCGGTTCCACACGTCGTCGTACGACAGCTTCTCCAGGCAGGTTAGAATCCGCGTGCGTAACTGCGTCAACTTCTGGATCGAGTAGTTGAGAAACAGTTGGCCCCGCGTCACAGCTTCATGATCCTCTTCTTCTCCATCGCGTCGCGCGCACCGAGGACAATCTGGTGGCCGCGGACGATTTCCTTCCACGGGATCGGGTCCGGCCCCGAGTTATAGACGTGATTGAGGAAATCGACAAACAGGTGGCGAGACGGCGGAAGCTGGGTGACGACATCGCGGCTGGAGCGATTACTCGACATCACCGTGACACCAGTGGCCGCCATATATTCCGCAATGCCCTTCAGGCCCGTCAGGCGCAAACGGTCATCGCCATGCGAGCCCGAAGTCTTCGGACGGAGATAGTCCATGCGCAGTAGAGCGACGCCGCCGTTGTCCAGGCGGAAGACGGTTCCGGTAACGTTTTCGGTATCGCCCGTCTCCGGAAAACCGAGGTGATTCTGGAAGCCAAAGGCCTCCGTCATGTCCCGCTGCGAGATGTGGATCATCAAATCCACCATGTGAATCCCGATCCAGGCCATGGTGCCGCCATAGGTGGCGCGTTTGAAATACCAGGCCGGGCGGGGGGCCGGCTGGTAGGACTTCTGCGCATCGATCTGGACAATGTCGCCCAGTTCGCCGGAAGCCACAATCTGCTTGAGAGCGAGATAGGGTGGCGAGAACCGCATGGGCAGCATGGCGGTGAACTTGGCACTG
>JAEUQD010000838.1 GCA_016789925.1 Bryobacterales bacterium
TCCGACTGGCCCCTGATCATGACCGCCGCTTTCCTCGGATAATCGGAAAGTGCCCGACGACCTTTCAAATTTGCTGACCGATACCCTGATCCGCGGACTTGCAGGTGCGCAGTCCTACCAACGCGGCTTCGCCTACTTCTCGAATGGCCAAGTCGCATCTCTCGACGAAAGTCGTGGCGGCGTCCGCGCGGCTGTGCATGGAACTCAGGAGTACACCGTCTGGCTCAAGATTGCCGGTGGCGAACTGGAGTATTCCTGTGATTGTCCGGTGGGCGATGACGGTGCTTTCTGCAAGCATTGCGTCGCCACCGCTTTGGCGTGGCGGAATCGTGCCCCGAAGCCCCAGCGCCGGCCGACGCCGAAGGAACCGACCATCGACGATGCAGGCAAGCTCCTGAAGGCCGAAGACAAGGAAACCGTGGTTCGGATGATCCTGGAATGGGCGAAAGACGACGACCGGCTACGCGAACGGCTCATCCTCTACGCCGCGCGCAGGTCGGGACCCGAGCAGGCCGTTGCGGCCGCTTGGCGGGCCTTTCAAAAGGCCGTCCGCGTTCGCGACTTCATCGACTACCGCGAGGCGTCCTCTTGGGCTCACGATGTCTCCGAGGCGATCGGTACATTTGAACAACTGCTCCACGATGGCCACGCAGCGGCTCTGATCCCGCGGTGCGAATCGGCGCTTCGCTCGCTGGTAGGAGCCATCGAGTCGGTCGACGATTCCGACGGCCACTTCTGCACTCTCCGCGATGATTTGGAAGACATCCATCTTCGCGCCTGCCAGCAGGCCAAACCGGACCCCGAGGAACTCGCCGAGCGTCTGTTCGGCTGGGAACTCCAAGGCGGCTTCGACGTCTTCGCAAACGCGGCCGAACGCTACGCGAAAGTTCTCGGTACGAAGGGCCTCAACCGCTTCCGGCAACTCGCTGAAGTGGAATGGAAGAAGGTCCCCGTGCGCACGAGCGAAAGCGGCCGGGTGGAGTTCGGCCGGCATTACGCGATCACCAGCATGATGGAATCGCTGGCTCGGGCCTCGGGTGATGTCGAACAGCTTGTCGCTGTGATCAGCCGCGACCTGTCCAGTGGTTACAACTATTGGCGAATCGCCGAGGCCTACCAGAAGGCGAACCGGCATGACCAAGCCCTGGAGTGGGCGGAAAAGGGCCTGAAGGCGTTTCCCGAGCGCACCGACCCGAGGCTGCGGGAGTTCGCCGCCGAGGAGTATCACCGCCGCAAACGTCACGAGGACGCCGTGCAACTCCTGTGGACCGCATTTCTCGAGCACCCCTATCTCGAAACCTACCAGACCCTGAAGAAGCATGCGGCCAAAGCGGGCTCGTGGCCGCAATGGCGCGAGCGTGCGCTGGCGGAAATCCGCCGCAGTATCGCCCAGGCGAAGGAGAAGGCGCGCGGCAAGCCTGTCCCCCACTGGAGTTCCGCCCGCGCGGATCACTCGCTCCTGGTGGAGATTTTCCTGTTTGAACGCAAAGGCGACGAGGCTTGGCGCGAGGCCGGCGAAGGTGGCTGTTCCGCCAGCCTCTGGCTTCAGTTGGCCGCGGCCCGGGAACAGGAACACCCCGAAGACGCCGGGCCCATCTATCTCGAGCAAGCCGAAGCCACGCTCGCCCAGGTCAGCAACGGGCGCTACGAAGAGACGGTCGAACTGCTTGTAAAGGCCGCCAAGGTCATGAAGCGGATGGACCGGAGCGCGGCGTTTGTGCGCCATCTGGAGGCGCTCCGCGCCAAGTACAAAATCAAGAGGAACTTCATCAAGCTGGTGGAGAAAAAGCGCTCCTCGCTCTACCTCGCTTGAAGGCCGTTCAGACTGCTTCGGGCACGATGTAGGGCGCGCGATAGTCGCGCGACAGCAGGCGGTTTGCCTCGTAATCGGCGCCGAAATTCTCCGTTCCCGCCGCCACCGTCAGTTTCCTTCCGACCCGGTAGCTGATGTTCGCCAGATGGCATAGCGCGGCGGATTGATGGCCATCCTCGATATCGCAGTTTAGGTCGCTCGGCTTGCGCGACCGCACTGCCGCCAGGAAATTCGCCATGTGCGGTGTCGTATCCCAAATCCGCGGCTCGGCCGGCTTGGCCTGTTGCGCCGACTCCCGCTTTTCGCCGAGATAGACCTGGAATCCGTTGGAATCGACGGACAGGTACCCTTCGCTGCCGAAGAACAGATTGCCGATGAAGTTCGACCCGTCATAGGTGATGGAACTCTCGCCGCCGGTCAACAGTCCGCGCACCTCAAACACCAACTGCACGCCGCTCTCGTACTCGAAAGTCGACATCTGTGTGTTTGGCGTCTCCTGGTCGTCGTCGTAGGCGAACTTACCCCCGGTCGAAACCACTTTCTTCGGGAAGGTCTTTTCTCCCAACCCCCAGCGTGCGATATCCATTTCATGGACGCCCTGGTTGCCGATATCGCCGTTGCCGGTATCCCAGAACCAATGCCAGTTGTAGTGGAAGCGGTTTTCGTTAAACGGCCGCATCGGCGCCGGACCCAGCCAGATGTCGTAGTTCACACCCGGCGGCACCGGACCATCCGGCTTCTTTCCGATCGACTTCCTGCGCTTGAAGCACAAGCCCTTAGCCATGTAGACTTTGCCGATGACACCTTCACGCAGTAGTTGAATAGCGCGCTTCTTGTGCTCGATCGACCGGCTCTGCATCCCCACCTGCACGATCCGGTTATACTTCCGCGCCGCTTCCACCATTTTGCGGCCTTCCCACGCATTGTGCGACGCCGGCTTCTCGGAATAGACGTCCTTGCCCGCCTGGCACGCCCAGATGGTCTGCAATGCATGCCAGTGGTTGGTGGTGGCCAACGATACGGCATCGATGTCCTTATCCTCCAGCAACTTCCGATAGTCCTGGTAAGTTTTCGCTTTCACCCCCTGCGCCTTCTCGAGGAGAGGCATCGCACGCTCGCTCTGCGCCTGGTCCACATCGCACACCGCCGCCACCCGCGAATTCGGCTGCCGCGCGAAGATATCGGCATGCTCCCGGCCCCGGCTGCGGATTCCTACCACGGCCATATTCACGCGGTCGTTCGCCCCCGCGGCCGTTTGCGTCGCCAGAGCCGTCGCCCCGGCGGTCAGGATGAAGTTGCGGCGTTCCATGTCTTGCATGATACACGGACTTCTTCTGACGGACCTACTCTTTCACTGCGTCCCATCCCTCGTCCCCCACAGGGGTAATCAGATCGTCTACGGTACCAACGAACGTGCCGCGCAGCGATCCGAATGCTTCCCTCCGCGGAGTTGCTGGAGCAGGGTACACAACCGCCACCGGTTGGCCCTCTTTCAGAATCTCCAGCGGTTCCCCGGTCTGCCGGACGCGTTCCAGAGTCTCCAGACACGCCGACTGAAACTCGGAAACGTCCATGTGCTCCATACAGCCGTTATCATAACGGGTGACGTTTCGGCAGCCAAGGGGCCTCGGGCCATCCATCCAATCCGGCCAATATGGTATGCTTGTCTCGCGGACATGTTCCCGAGACCCCATCTCGATCCCTCCTCCTCTGTCCCTCTCTACCGCCAACTTTACGAGTACCTCCGCGACCAGATCCGCTGCGGTGTCATGGCCGATGGCGACCGCCTGCCCGCCACTCGGGAATTGGCTGGCCTACTTGGACTGAACCGCACCACCGTCGCCGCCGCCTACGAACTCCTCGAAACCGAGAGTCTGATCAAGGGGCACGTCGGCCGCGGCAGCTTTGTCAGCCGCCGCGGCGAAGCCAACCGCTCCTGGGACCACCTGCTCGGTCCCACCCCCCACGAGACACCCGCCGACACGGCGGCCCGCATCAGTTTCGCCACCTCTCGCCCCTCCACGGAGCTCTTCCCGCTCGACACTTTTCGACAGTGCGCTGACGTGGTCCTGCGTAGTGCCGCTCTCCCGGCCATTCTCCAACTCGGCTCCCCATCCGGCTACGAACCTCTGCGCCAGTGGCTGTTCGACACATTTCGACAGCAACACGTTGCCTCGCCAACGGACGATCTTCTGATTACGAACGGGTGCCAGCAGGCCCTCGACCTCCTCCACCGGACC
>JAEUQD010000847.1 GCA_016789925.1 Bryobacterales bacterium
AGCAGCAGAAGCTTCTGGCGATAGGGAACAGTCATGCCCACCAGGGATTCTACTGCCGTTCCGCCTGGAGTTTGTCAGGAAACCGTCAAGATGCGGTCGATCGGCTCAACTAGAGGCGAACGATTTTCGAAGAGCGGAATCCCTTCAATGCGTTCCGTGTGTCGACAATCAGTCGCGACTTCTCCACGATCGAGGCATAGGGAAAATCGGAATGGTTCGTGATAATCACCACACAATCCGCTTCGCCGCAACTTGTTGTAATGTCCTGCGAAAAGAGCTGATGGTGGTCCACCTGAACCATCGGGACAAATGGGTCCGAGTAGGTCACCTTCGCCCCGCGGTCGAGCAATAAATGCGCTACGTCGAGCGCCGGCGATTCCCGCATATCGTCGATGTCGCGCTTGTAGGCGATTCCCAGAATATGCACATGCGAGCCTCTGAGCGGCTTGGTCTGGTCGTTGAGTGCGTTCTGCACCTTTTCCACGGCGTAGTGCGGCATCTGGCCGTTCACGTAACCGGCCAGTTCGATGAAGCGCGCCTCAATGCCCGCCTGCTTCGACTTCCACGAAAGATAGAACGGGTCGATCGGAATGCAATGGCCGCCCAGCCCGGGTCCGGGGTAGAAAGGCATGAACCCGAATGGCTTCGTGGCTGCGGCATCAATCACTTCCCAAACATCAATCCCCATCCGCCCGCACATGACCGCCAGTTCGTTCACCAGGCCGATATTGATCATGCGGAACGTGTTCTCGAGCAGCTTCACCATCTCCGCTACCTGCGTGGCGCTGACAGGCACCACCTTGTCGAGCGCCTGCGCGTACAACAGCATGCCCAGTTCGGTGCACTCGGGCGTTGTTCCGCCCACCACTTTCGGAATGTTCTTCGTTTGGAAGTGCGGGTTGCCCGGGTCCACGCGCTCCGGCGAGAAGCACAGAAAGATCTCGTGCCCCACACGGAGGTCGGCGCGCTCGAGCATCGGTTTCACCAGTTCGTCAGTCGTACCAGGGTATGTCGTCGACTCCAGAATCACCAGCGTCCCCGGCTTGAGGTATTTCGCGATCTCCTCACACGCCGACACGATAAAGCTCATGTCCGGGTCCTTGGTCTTGCGCAGCGGCGTCGGCACGCAGATGTTGATCGTGTCCATCTCTGAGATCTGGGCGAAATCGGTCGTCGCGCGGAATTGGCCCGACTGGACCAGCGCCGCGACATCATCGCCGGGGACATCCTGAATGTAGGAAGTGCCGGCGTTGAGTTGTTCGACTTTTGCGGTGGCAATGTCGAAACCGGTGACCGCAAAGCCGACTTTGCCGAGCTCAACGGCTAACGGCAAGCCCACATATCCCAACCCTACAATCCCGCACTTGGCTTGGCGGGTGCGAATCTTCGTGGCAAGCGCCTCGGCGATCTCAGTTGTCAAGGTACTCATGAGACGACTCACGTCCAGAGTAACCGAAACCTACGGCAACTGAAATATCCCTGTCGCCACGATCTGGGCAGGGCCGAGCAGGGAGGCGGAGTGACCTGGGCCGTTCCAGCGGACGATCAGCGGCGCATCTTCGGTTCGGACGGTCACCGGACTGTGGACGAGGCCGCGAAGGATAGCAGCGGCGGCCGCACCCGTGGCGCCGGTTCCCGACGACAGCGTCGGACCCGCGCCGCGTTCGTAGAAGCGGGCGTCGATGGTCGCGTCGTCGATCCTCGCAAAAAAGGAGACGTTGGTGCGTTGGGGGAAGTGGGGGTGGCCTTCGATTTCCGCGCCGAGAATCCGCCAATCGGAGTCGATGGCTTCCACCGGCACAGCACACTGGGGGTTGCCGACGTCCAGGATCGTGACATCGACGAAGGCTCCATCGGCCGGTAAAAGGAATCGGCCCGTCCCAGCTTCCGCGCGCGGCTCCCCTACTTCCATTTCGAACCGCATCGAGTCTCCCTTCCGTTCCAGTAACGTTAGCGAGCGGGGACCGGAGCCGGTTTGCAGCGTGATGGACGGGCCAATCCCATACTTCGCAACGAGGATGGCGGCCGCGCACCGTGTTCCGTTGCCGGACAGTTCAGCGTAGGAGCCGTCCGAATTCCAAAGCTGGACCTTGGCGTCGGTAGTATTGGCCGGATAGTCAATCAAGTACCAGCCATCCGCGCCCACACCCGTGCGGCGGTGGCACAGAGCGCGCGCCAGCGCGGGGTTGTCGACGCCGGGCGGCAGTTCAGAGGCGAAGGTGAACAGAAAATCGTTGCCGGCGCCATGCGCTTTGATAAAGGGTACGTTCATTGGTCGTTGAATTCGGTCCGTTCCTGCACCGGGGGAGGCTCTTCCTGCGGCAAGCGGACCTGCGAACCGCGACGGTAGATCTCAATCACCGGGGCGCCTTTGACTGCCACTATTCTCACACAGCGGTATTTGGGACCCCTGGCCTGAGTCTTCCAAATGGTCCGGGACAGCGAGTCCCCGGCGATGGCCACCACCCATTCGGAGCGTAGAAAAAGGTCCGGGCGCGCGTGGACCGCCTGCCAGTAGACTCCGTTCCCCTCGTGGACGGTCTTAGCCAGCGGAATCCCGGCCTGCTGGTAGATAGCGGCGAGGTCGCCGAAGGAGGTGAGGATGTCGCGCCCGTCCCAGTTCTGCTTGATGTAGTCGGCGGCTTGGGCAGTCCACTGGCGCCGGGCCTCGGAGTTGACCTGCGATTCCTTCCAGCAGATCCAACCATCGGGATTGACCGGGAAGAGCCAGGGGGCGACCGAAGTGGCGACGACGAAGACGCCGACCCACCAACGCGTGGCGAGCACCGCTGCCCCGGCGCAAAGCAGCGGGAACGCCGCGAGTCCGTAACGGCTGTTGTAGTAGCTGTGTGGCCAGAGATCCGGAACAAAGATCGGTGTCCCTGAGGAATACAGGCTCAGCACGTAGAAAACAGGCGGCAGCGCCAACAGCGTGACCAGAGACCAACGCCGGCGGTAGAGCGCGAACACGCATCCAGCCAAGCCCAGCCACGCCAGCGTCTGCCCGGCGACCAACTTCGCGGCCGTGGCGAAATAAAGCAGGGCCTGTCCCCAGTTATGGTCGCCCGGATAGCGTGCCATCCCGGCGTCGAGGGCGCGCTGATAGATTGCCTTGGCGGAGTAGGGACCGTGGTAGAACTCCAGCGGGTCCCCGTAGTAGAAGCGATTGTGCGCCAGCCAGTAAAGCGGACCTGTCACGCCAAAAACGATGAATGTGAGTGTGCACCGCCAGGCGAGGCGAGGGGTTGTGAGGTAAAGAAACACCGCAAAGAACGGCAGGAGGAACCAACCTTCATACCGGACCAGCGTACCCAGCGACGCGGCAATTCCGGCGGCCGCGGCCCAACTTGGTTTGTTTTCTTTCGACGCCCGCAGTACGCTGTAGAGAGTGGCGAAGAGCGTGGCCAGGAAGTACGGCTCGGTCATCGGAATGGAGCCGAGGTAAAGGGCGTTGGGGTTAAGGAGAAAGAGAAGGAGGCCAGTCCAGGCGGGCAGGGAAGACAAGGCGTAGCGAAGGGACGCGAACAGAAACCCGGCTGCTACGACAAACGCAGTAGCCGATGGAATTGCCCCCGCCAGACCCGTCTGCCACCACCCATCCAACCGCACAAGCGGCACCATGGCCACATGGGGCAACGGCAACCAGACCGTACCGATCTGTTCATACCCGGGCGTCTTGGAGTCGACTATGCGCCGCGCGATGTTGAGGTGGGCGGCGGCATCGCCATACGACAGAAAGTCGGGACTGAAATAGTAAAGAGATCCGGCGGCCACCGCGGCCGCGAGCGCCACCGCGGCCAGCAGTTCAAAAAGCCGTCGCAGCCTGGAACTCCTGGAACCGGGCATCGATTTGGGCGCGGGTCAGGTCGCGGAACCGTTCAGGACCGAAGCGCTCGCAACAGAACGAACCCATGACAGAGCCGTAGATCACCGCGCGGAGTAGTTCCCTGGGCTCCCGTTCGGCGGTGCCGAGGTCGATACCACGGCTGGCGAGGTAGCCCATGAAACCGCCCGCGAAGCAGTCGCCCGCGCCGGTGGGGTCAAAGACCTCGTCCAGGAGATATCCGGGAGCGGCCACCCACTGGACTCCGGTGCTATTCCGCCAGAACAGCAGAGCGCCGTACTCGCCGCGTTTGATGATGACGGTTTTGGGCCCGAGATTGAGGATGGTGGCCGCGGCGTGCTTGAGATTCGATTTGCCCGACAGCAAGCGCGCTTCGCTGTCGTTGATCAGAAGGAAATCCCACTCTTTGATAGTTGCGAGCAGGTCGGCGCGATGGTCGGCGATCCAGTAGTTCATCGTGTCCCCGCCGACGAGTTTCAATCCGTTCATCTGCCCCCGGACGTTCCGCTGGAGCGTCGGTTGGATGTTGCCGAGGAAGAGGTAAGGCTGGGAGCGGTACGACTCAGGAAGCTTGGGGTCGAACGTGGCGAAGACGTTCAGGTCGGTGACCAGCGTCCTCCGATCGTTCATGTCATCGGAATAGACTCCGGACCAGAAGAACGTCTTGCCGGGGACCCGTTCCAGGCCCTCGACGTCGATACCATGCGAGAGGAGCAAATCGACGTCCGATTGGGCGAAATCCTCGCCCACGACACCGACAATCGAGACCGGCGTAAAATAACTGGCGGACAAGGCGCTATAGGTGCAGGCGCCCCCGAGAATCCGATCGACTTTACCATGTGGCGTCTGCAGTGCGTCATAGGCCACGGAACCAACAATTACGAGCGACATCAGCATTTATTGTACCGGCCGCACCCAATAAAATCGCGTTCTCCAGTAGGGACTTGTATGCTCTCAAAGATATTTCTCTGTTATGCGCTGGCCATGGCTCTGCCCGCCGCGCAAAGTGAATGGACGATTGTTACGGCTCTGCCCCCGGGGGGCAAGGTCGAAATCCACCGCGAGAACGTCTCGCCTCTCCGCGGCAAACTGGTCCGGGCCACCGAATCTGAAATAGTGGTGCAGGCCAGGAAAGGCGAACAAAGCATCCCCCGCGCCGATGTGAAACGCGTCAAAGTGCCCAGCACGACCCTCCGGCTACTGTACGGAGCCATCGGCGTCGGTGTCGGTGTCACCGTCGGCGCCCTCATTTGTCACAGTTGCCTCGGCGAGGGCGACGGTGTGTTGCTGGGCCAAATGATGGCACTCGGAGCGGGTGCGGGTGCCCTCGCCTTCTTGATTCCCGGCTATAAGACGATCTACAAAGCACCGAAGAAACCTTAGATCAGCTATTTTGGAAGGGCATGCCGATTCGGTTGGACGCCGCGTTCCGCCGGCTGCCTGACCTCTTGGCGCTGGGTGTGGCGCTGGCGGTACAGTGGCGGATCTACCGGGAACTGCTCGTGTGCCTGCCCGATAGGAAGAAGGCGGTCCAGTTTCTTCTATTGCTTTCAGTAGCTTGGGTGGTCGTCGGCTTTCTGCCCTACTTCCTGTTCCCGTATTGGGGCGTCGTGCCCTGGCTCAAGGCGGGGGGCTTCGGCTGGGCGATCGTCTCCACCGCCAGTATGATCCTGTGGCTAGCCTGGACCAGGCTGCTCGGCGCCGGCCGCTTCGACTCTGGCCGGCGGCAAGCGTTGCAGCTGGTTAGAACCGTGACCCTGGCAGCCCCTGCCGCCGTGCTTGGCTATGGAGTCGTTGTCGGCCGCCGCGACATCCAATTGCGGGAAGTTGAAATTCCCGTGCGAAACCTGCCCAAGGACCTGCACAATCTGAAACTCGTGCAGGTCACCGACATTCATCTGGGACCATTCTTCGAACCGCGCGATCTGGAACGCGCCATCGCGATGGCCAACGAGACCCGTGCGCAGATCGCACTGGTCACCGGCGACCTCGTCAACGCCCGGCGCGATCCGCTCCAACAATGCCTTCAGATCCTCAGCCGTCTTAAAGTGGATGGGCCGACGCTCGGCTGCCTCGGAAACCACGAGATCCACGCTGAGTGCGAGCGGGAGGCCACGGAATTGGGCAAGCGGGCCGGCATCGACTTCCTGCGCTTCGCGGCGCGGACCCTGCAGTTTGGCGGAGCCAAGCTGAACGTGGCCGGAGTGGACTACCAGCGTAAGTTTGAACCTTATCTGGTCGGCGCGGAGACGTTGACGCAGCCGGGCATGGTGAACATCCTGCTGTCGCACAATCCGGACGTTTTTCCGGTCGCCGTTTCCAAAGGCTACGATCTGACTGTTGCGGGCCACACCCATGGCGGACAGATTACAGTAGAAATTCTCGGCGACAGTGCGAACTTCGCCCGGTTTTATACGCCTTATATCTACGGAAGATATGAACGGGATGGAAAGAATATCTACGTGAGCCGGGGCTTAGGTACAGTAGGAGTTCCGGCTCGAGTGGGTGCACCCCCGGAAGTCTCTCTAATCAAACTGTGCGCTACCTGATCCTCAGCGACATCCACGGCAACCAGGAAGCATTATCGGCGGTCCTCAAAGAGGCCCAGGCCGATGGCTTCGACGCGATTGTGTGCCTGGGCGATGTCGTGGGCTATGGCGCCGACCCGAACCCGGTGGTCGAGTGGGTCAAACGGAACTCAGTGGCCACCGTCCGCGGCAACCACGACAAGGCGTCGGTGGGACTGGAGAGCCTCGAGTGGTTCAACCCGGCGGCCCGCGCCTCGGCCTTATGGACGCGGTCGGTGCTGACGATCGAGAACCAGGAGTGGCTCCGGCAATTGCCGCGGGGTCCGGTTGAGGTCGGCGGTTTTCAGATCTTGCATGGCTCGCCCGTCGATGAAGACGAATACCTCCTGCACCCGTCGGAGGTGGCACAACTGGTCGGATACCTGGACGCGCGGGTCTCTTTTTTCGGCCACACTCACATCCAGGGCGGCTTCCGCGTGATGCGGACGACCGTGAAACCGGTCCCGGCCGTACGCTGGGGGAGCAACCGCGAAGAACTGACGCTCGAGTTGGACTCCGAGTACCTGATCAACCCCGGATCGGTGGGCCAGCCGCGCGACCGCGACCCGCGCGCGGCCTGGGCGCTCTATAGTCCCGAGGAGCGCCTGGTCGTGTTCCGTCGAGTCGAATACGACGTTCCCACGGCCTCCGCCAAAATTGTCGAAGCCGGCCTCCCCGCCATCCTCGCTCAGCGCCTCCATTCCGGCCAATAATTAAAGGATATGGATGAACACACGTTCCAGCGCGAAGCCGACAAGGCTTTGACCGCGCTGAACAACGCGTTGATCGAGGCCGCCGAAGAACATGATCTGGACTGCGACTTCAGCGCCGGAGCGCTGACCATCTCGTTTGACCACCCGCCGGCCCGCTTCGTCGTGAGCCCCAACTCGCCGGTACGCCAGATCTGGGTTTCGGCCAACGTGAAGAGCTACAAGTTCGATTGGAACGACGAACGGCAGGCCTTTGTCCTGCCGGCCACATCGCAAACACTTAATGAACTGGTGGCCGAAGCCATCAGCACCCACCTGGGAGAACAGGTCACGCTGTAATTCGCCGTGCCCGGAGTCTACCTTTCCTATCCCTTCTGTGCGCAGAAGTGCACCTACTGTAACTTCGCCTCGGGCGTCCTGCCGCCGACTCTGGAAGCCGAATACATCGAAGCGCTGCACGCGGAAATCGCCCGGCACGAGTGGACGTGGACCCCGGAAACCGTCTATTGGGGCGGCGGCACCCCCAGCCGTCTCGACCCGGCCCACCTCGAACGCATTCACTCCGCCATTCCTGGCCGCCCTTGGCGCGAGGCGACGCTTGAAGCCGCGCCCGGCGAAATCACCCGCGTCGGCGCCTGGCGCCAGGCAGGCATCAACCGCGTGAGCCTCGGCGTCCAGTCCTTTGTCACCCGCGAGCTACGCCAAACAGGGCGGCGGCACACGGCGGAAACCGTCGTTGCCGATGTGGCCGCGCTCCGGGCCGGCGGTATCCCGGAAATCAACATCGACCTGATCGCCGGGCTCCCCTACCAGACGCGCGAGTCGTGGTTGGAATCCCTCGATTGGATCGAACGCCTCGAACCGCCCCACGTCTCCGTCTACATGCTCGAAGTGGACGAAGACAGCCGGCTGGGCTTGGAGATTCTCGGTCAGGGTTCGCGCTTTGGCGCCGGACACACCCCTTCTGAAGAACTCACCGCGGACCTCTATGAACTCGCGATCGAACGCCTCCGGACCATGGGCATCGAACAGTACGAGATTTCGAACTTCGCCAGGAAAGGTCACGAGTCGCGCCACAACCTGAAGTACTGGCGGCTGGAAGAATACGCCGGCTTCGGAGCCGATGCGCACAGCCTGATCGGTGGCGTGCGCTACCAGAATGTCGAGACCGCGCAGCAGTATGTGGAGCGCGGCACGGCCGTGCGCGGGGAAGAGTCCGCGGCCGATGCCGCCGCCGAGCGTTTCTTTGTCGGCCTGCGCCTCAGCGAAGGAGTGGTTCCCCGGACAGAGGAATGGCTGCGCTATGCCCAGCCCATCGCCCGGTTCATCGACGCGGGATTGCTCGAACGCCGCGGCGAGAACCTTCGCCTCACCCCCCGTGGCGTGTTATTGTCGAACGAAGTATTCCAGGAGTTTCTCCCAGCCTCATGATGATTGACCTACGCAGCGACACTGTTACCCGGCCTACGCCCGAGATGCGCGCCGCCATCGCGAACGCCGAAGTCGGCGACGACGTCTATCAGGAAGACCCCACTGTCAACCGACTCGAACAGCGCGCCGCTGAGATTCTCGGCAAAGAGGCTGCGCTCTTCGTACCGACAGGGACGATGGGCAACACCATCGGGATCACCGTCCACACCCAGCACGGGCAGGAAGTGATCTGCGAGTCGCGCGCGCACATCCTCAATTGGGAATTGGCCATGATGGCGTGGTTTGCGGGCTGCGTGGCGCGGCCGATTCATGCCCCGGACGGCGTGCTGCGTTGGGATCAGATTCAGCCCGAGGTGCGAATGCCCGGTCCCCACTGGGCGCCCACCGGGTTGATCGAAATCGAGAACACCCACAACATGGCGGGCGGCGTGGCGACTCCCATCGACGTGGTGAACGAGATCTGCGACCAGGCGCATGAACGCGGTATCCCCGTCCACATGGACGGCGCGCGCATCTTCAACGCGGCCGTGGCGCTGGGCTGCACCGCGCGCGACATCGCAGCCAAGGTCGATACCGTCCAGTTCTGTCTGTCCAAGGGCTTGGGCGCACCCGCGGGCTCCATGCTCGTTGGCACGCGCGAAGCGATGGACAAAGGCCGCCTCTACCGCAAACGCCTCGGCGGCGGCATGCGCCAGGCGGGTATTCTGGCCGCGGCCGGTTTGATCGCGCTGGAAAAGATGCCCGCCCGCCTTGGGGAGGACCACGCCAACGCCCGCCTCCTGGCCGAAGGGCTCGCCGCGATTCCGGGCATCACCATCGACCTGAACAGCGTCCAAACCAACATCGTGATCTTCGAAATCGGCGGTACAGGTTTGACCGCGCCCGAGTTTGTCGCGCGCATGAAGGAGCGAGGCGTCAATTGCGGCGCGGCCTATACCGGCCGGGTCCGCTTTGTCACCCACTTCGACGTCACACGGGAGCAGTGCCAGACCGCGCTGGAGGCCGTGGAAGAAGTGGTTTCGCTCGTGAAACAGTAGGAGGGACTGATGAGCCGTGTTGCAACGCTTGTTCTCGCAGGTGCGGGACTCCTGACCTCGGGGTCGATGACCGCGCCGCGATTCACCACCGATAACCAGATGATCGTGCCCGAAGGCTATCGCGAATGGATGTTCGTGGGCGCAAACTACGGGATGGGCTATAGCGATCCTTCCCCGGGGCAGGTCACCGCCAAACCCGGTACCTTCCACAACATCTACATCCAGCGCGAAGCTTACAAAGCCTATGCCAGGACCGGCAAGTTCCCGGACAAGACCATGCTCGTGATGGAAGTCGTGGAACCCGCCACCAAAGAGTCCATCAACAAGCAGGGCATGTTCCAGGGCCGTTATGTCGGCATCGAAGTCGCCGTCAAGGACGAGAAGCGCTTCGACGGCAAATGGGCCTACTTCAAATTCTTCGACTCCGAAGGCAAGCTGGTGCCGCAAGCCAAGGCCTTCCCCAAGGAAGCCTGCTGGGATTGCCACAACAAAAACGGCGCGGTCGATAACGTGTTTGTGCAGTTCTACCCCGTCTTACGGGCGGCACGCAGCCACTAAGCTATGCGTGTCGGCATGGCGCAGATGCTGGTCAGGGGCGGCGAGCCCGAGGGCAACCTGCGCCGCGCCGCCGGCTACATCCAGCGTGCCGCGCGTGAAGGTTGCAACGTCGTCGTCCTGCCCGAATGTCTCGACTGGGGATGGATGCATCCGGGAGCGCTCCATCGCGAGGTGGCATCTCTCGAGGCCTTCCAGCAGGCCGCCGCCGCCAACTCCGTGCATGTGGTGGCGGGCTTCGTCGAGCACGCCAACGGCCGCCTCTACAACGCCGCCGCATTGATCTCGCCCTTAGGCGAGGTGCTCTTGCGCCATCGCAAGCTGAACGAGTTAGACCTTGCTAAGGACCTGTATTCTCTGGGCGACAGCTTGGCCGTGGCACAGACGGGGTTAGGCCGCGTGGGCGTGCTGATCTGCGCCGACTTATTTCCAACTACGCTCGTCTACGCCGAGGCGCTCGCTGCCCTGGGCGCGCAACTCATCCTGTCGCCCTGCGCCTGGGCCGTGGAGCCGAACCACAACAACGACACCGAGCCCTACGGCGACCTCTGGCT
>JAEUQD010000852.1 GCA_016789925.1 Bryobacterales bacterium
AGGGGCAGCCGCGGGCAGAACGGGTCCAGCAGAAACCCGCCCATCCGCCGTTCTGCCTGCACGTAGCCCCAGACTTCCTCAAAAAGCCCGATATCGCCGGCGCATGCCGCCCGGAGATGAGTTTCGCACTCGTCCATCGGAGACGACAGCGCCATCTCCACCAGACCCATCACCATGTCGTCATCCTGCACTTTGTGCAGCATTGCCAGACTCCATTTGTTCAAAAAGCCATCTGCGGGCGTCGAGCCATTGACGTTGAAAGGTGCGGAGCGACATGCCGAGCGCCTCGGCGGCCTCTTCGTCGGTAAAAGCCAGGAAGTGCTTCACCTCGACGACCGTGCACCAATCGGGATTCACGGTCGCGAGCTTTTCGAGCAGTTTGTCCACCGTGAGCGCGAGTTCCACCTTAGGACTGTCGGCGAGAATAAAGTTCTCTACATCGTCCAGACCGACAAACTGGGCTTTCGGCCGCCGGCGCCCAATGTCGATCAGGTGGCGGCGCATGGCCCGGGCCGCAATCGCAAAGAAATGGCGCCGATTCTCCCAGTCGCGGTTCTTGGCGTCCACCAGGCGGAAATAGATCTGATTCACCAGTTCGGTGGGCTGGAGGGAATGCCCCTTCCGCTCACCCCTCATCAGGTAATGAGCTAACCGTCTTAGCTGTGGAAGAACGAGCGTGAAGAGTTCATCTTCCGCGCCGGGGTTACCGTCACGCCACTGGTGGAGGAGATGGGTGATGTCACCTGAGTCCGGCACACTTTGTTCTCGCGTCGAAAGATTATATCTCACACGCAGCCTATGCGGCTCGTGAAAAATCTCCGGAGGTGACAGCGGCAGGCATCTCAACCTGCCACTGCCTCCTCGCGGACTGGAACGTGTCATTGTCTTCTCCTCTGCATCGTCACCGGCCTTGTTGCGCCAGTTGATTCGCTTCACCTGAGATTGCGAGTGCGGCGGAAATAGTCCGCCAAAACGAATTCCGCGCCTCTCATTGGTACTCGCGTCACAGAAGTGATGAATTCCAAATTCCAAATATGTCGTTCACAACTGTTTCCAAAATCGCTACTTTTTTCTGCTTTACCCTCAATCACTTACAGCCAAATCTGACCCGCCGGAATCGCTCGCTTTGCGCTCGTTCCGAATTTCACCCTGCTGTTTCGGGCCCCAACCTGGGCCCCGGAACGACTCCAGATGCCGTTAGTGGAGCGAAACCTCGCGATGGCCGGCAAAATCGATGAAGGTTTCCACGGGCGTTTCACAGAGTTCCGCCGCCCGGCCCAGCGAGATCTTGTCTTCGCGAAAGAGTTCCAGTGCAAGCAACCGCGCCGCCTCGGCCAGCCCTTCCGAGATTCACTTATCGCTCAGGCGGACACCATACGGCGTGCATCATATCGATCGTGACCGGCTTTTGGCAGGGTAACAGGTCCGGCCGTCTAACCTCCCGGAACCGGACGCCAGCCTTGTGCCAGTACACGCGAAAACTTCGCAAATGGCGAAACGAAACGACCACCGGAGATTCCTGGGACGCCTCGACAGCCGCTCGAACTTGCCGTCGGAAGTGTTGTGTGAGCTCGACTTGTCCGATGAAGTACGATCGTCCGATCGCAACGGAGTTCACCATCAGCAACAACGCCACTCCATAAGCCAGCCCGCGCCGCAGTCGACCCGCGAATCCGGCCGTATGCTGGAAAGCCGCCGCCGCCACAATCACCGGAATCAGGCTTATCTGCGGGTTATAGCGGGCGTACCAGGCGAACTCCTTCATCAACGTAGACCCGACGATCATGACCGCGGCGAATGCAACCGCGGCCACCGGCCACCACGATGCCGGCCGCCATAGCAGCAACGCCATCACCAGCCCAGCGCCCAACAGTGCTTCCCCGAACAGCACTCCGTATCCGCCCACCGCCACATCCGGCCAGTGCCGGAACTGGGCCAGATCTTCCTCGGTCACCGACAGCAGTGGCTTTGGCCTCGTTGCGCCGCTGAATATCGGAAAGACCTCCGGCCGCGCGTAGATGGTCGTAAGCAGATCCTGTGCCCGGTTTAGGGCGGGAAAGTCGCGAGGACCAAGAGCATTGTCAAAAATACGGTTGGGTCCCATCGCCGGATAGAGAAAGTGCCCCCGCTCGCGTTGATTGCGAACATACGGACTGTAACCGAACCATACGATTCCCAAGAGACCGGCTGCGCAGAACACGCCGATGAGCCACCTCAAAGCAGCCCGTTGCCGCACCAGCGCCCATCCGCCCAGGCCCAGGCCAATCAATGCGGCATAGGCCACACCCAGCAACTTGGCGTTTATCAGCAAAACGAGGCTCGCAAAGAGAACCAAGGCAGTGCTCCAATCGCGTCCCCTCAGCAGCCGCACACCAGACGCCAGCGCGATCACCATCAGGCAATGCACATCTCCGTCAAGATAGTAGCTGTATAGCTGTGTAATCACGACTGGGGTCCAGGCGCTGACAAATGCCAGCGCTAACGCCGCCACTGCCGGAACACCAATGTCCAGCAGCAGCCAAAGGACTGTCCCCATCGCCGCCCATCCCAACAACCAGTGAACAACCTTGCCGGCCTCCAGATCGCCCGTTGTCATGTACACGAGGCTCGAAACAATCCAAAGAGCTTTCGGATACGAGGCTAGCCACATCGAGGTCTTCCGCGTGTCGCCCAGATCGCTTTCGGTCAGGTCAAGATCCGCATCGAAATAGAATGGATTCCAGTTCTCAGCTAACTGGATGACCCCTTCCTGATGAAACCAGTGCCCGTCGCCGCTGGCGTCGTCGCACTGCCGCGCCACACTCGCCATCGCCACGATCAGCAGCGCCGTCGTCGCCGTAACTGCCATCCATCCGGGCAGCCGTCCGATTCCCGGCAATTCACGCGCGGCCCGGGCCAGCAGTGTAACCGTCAGCACGGCGGCCCCCATCCACACGGCCGTGGTTAGCGGCAAGCCGATAGTGAAACTGGCGGCGGCGAGTGCGAAGCTGCTTCCCATGAACAGAACTAACGCCCAACCGATCCACCATGCGTACGCGCCGAACGTTTTCAACGTCGCTTACTCCCTAACTAACTCGAGTGCAATCCCGCCCACCAGCGGAGCAACGTTTAACCAGCATTGGCGGATCCTGTCGTAGTCTTCCGGCCGTCCGTCATATTCCGCGTTCAGCATGATCCCAGCAAATCCGTCAGTTTCTTCTGCCGCTGTTCCGCGGAGAACACCGCCCACGCCCGGGACGCAATCTGCTCCGGGGTCCCACACGGATTGTGTAACTGCTCCAAGATCGCCGAGGCGAGCCCAATAGGATCGCCCGGAGCGACTAAGGTTCCGTTCCTTGTAAGTTGAACGGGAACCCTGACTCCTGGAAGGTCAGACACAACTACCGGAACCCCATGTTTCATCGCTTCCACCTGGACCATGCCGAAGGACTCGTAGGAATTGATGCTTGGTAATACGAATACATCCAACGACCGGTAGAAGTCGCTCAACTCCTCGTCGGGGATTCGGCCTGGCAATTTCACCCACTGCTTGACTCGTTCCAACAAGGGTTTCAGTTCGTCAATCTTCGATCTTCCCGCCACCTCCCGGTACTCGCCGCCAAGAACAAATTCGACATTCGGCGCCCGCTCGGCCACGAATTGCACCGCGCGAAGCAAGACGTCTATCCCTTTCTCTTCGACAAAACGTCCGAGAAACCCCACACGGGGCCGGTCCCTCACCCCGGCGTTTCTGACGTCCACGCGGCCCACGTTGTCCATTGGATGCAACTCGAAGAACTTGGCCTCCAGGCCTCTCAATACCTTGCTCGTTTTCGCGAAGTCCAGTGACGTCACCACGATGCGGTCCGCCCGCTTTGCGGCGATCCGGCAGGAAGCGCGGACGGTACGAATCGCCGCCCAGTCCACCACCCGGAACTCTCTTGAGGGGACCACTTCGCAATGATACAGCAGCACCAGTGGAACCCGTCTTGGCGCCGCCAGCGCGATCGCCGCCGCTTCCAGCATCGGCGCATGCAGGATCACCAGATCCGCCGCCGAGGCTAACGTACGGGAACGCCCCACGAAATCGGGACTGATGTACCCCTTGTGCAGGAACAGCAAGGGCCGCGCGCGGATCACCCGTACACCACCTATCTCTTCTTCCTCGGCCAAATCCGATCGGTGGCGTCCTGTCAGTGTTGTTACCGTGTGCCCGCCGGCCACGCACTGTTCGGCTAACTGGCGGGCAAAGTTGCTCAATCCGCTGGTGTACGGTGTGTAATAGTTCAGTACATTGAGGATCCGCATCGACTTTGGCTAGACAGCCTTGTAAACAATCATTCCCGCAGCGGCCAGCGCCCCATAACTCAGCGGATCCGTTAGCGAGAAATCAAGCGGATCACCGGGCATGGCCCCGCGATGCGCGATCAGCCACATACGGCTGGCCCAGTACAGCAGCAACGGACACAACAGCCAGAGCCACTCCGGGTGATGATATAGCTCTGTTGTACCCGGCTGCTGGATGTAAAAGGCCAAAACCAATACGGACAACTGACCAGCCGGAATGCCTATGCCCGCCAGCAACAACTGGTCGGCGGAATGATAATCTCTCACCCTTAACTCAGTGCTGCGCCAGCGCATCTCCGCAAATCGCTTCAGCACCGCCAGCATGAAGAAGAAGAACAGCGAGAATGTCAGCAGCCACTGTGAGACCACGATATCCGTGGCGGCGCCCCCTGCGAATACACGCAGTGTGTACAGGCATGCCAGCAGAAGCACATCCACGATCGCCTTGTGCTTGAGCCAACCCGTGTAAGCCAGCGTAAGGAAATGGTAGCCGGCCATCAATCCGAGGAAGTTGTTGTTGATCCAGAACGCCCCCGCCAGCGACACGCTCAACAGCAGCGCGGCTGTTACAATAGCGCTCCTCCTTGAGACCCGTCCTGACGCGATCGCCCTTCCCTTCTTGATCGGGTGTGCGCGGTCCGCTTCAAGGTCCAGAAGGTCGTTGATCAAGTACTGGCCGGAAGTGCCCGCGCTAAAGAACAGGAATGCCCAGAATACTAAGCTGAGATGCGCCCAGTCCCCTACCTGATGAGCGCACACTACGGGGAGCAACAACAGTAAATTCTTGGTCCATTGGTGGAGGCGCAGTGCACCGAGCAACCCCCGATTTTAACACGGCTACAGGCTTGCTGTGCTCCCAGTGGGAATAGCGTATCCTCTATCCTTCATGCCCTCTAAACAGGTACGTCGCTGCGGCGCTACCATAGTAGTTCGCCTCATCCAACGATGGAATCCCCACAACTCGACCTGAAAAAGACCGTCAATCTGCCGCAAACGGCCTTTCCCATGAAGGCCAATCTGCCCCAGATGGAGCCCAAGATGCTATCCCGCTGGCACGACGAGGGCCTCTACGCCAGGATTCGCGCCACCTCTGTCGGCCGGCCCCGCTACGTGCTCCACGACGGCCCGCCCTACGCCAACGGCAACATCCACCTGGGTCACGCCTTTAACAAGACCCTCAAGGACTTCATCGTGAAGTCCAAGACCATGGCCGGCTTCGACTCGCCCTACGTCCCTGGTTGGGACTGCCATGGCCTCCCCATCGAGATCAAAGTCGACGGCCAGTTGGGCTCGAAGAAAGCCAAAATGTCCGCGGCCGAAATCCGTCGCGAGTGCCGCAAGTACGCCGCCAAGTACGTCGAACTCCAGAAGCAGGACTTCATCCGTCTCGGCGTCTTCGGCGAGTGGGACCGCCCCTACCTCACGATGTCGGCCGAGTATCAATCGGTCATCGCCCGCGCCTTTGTCGACTTCCTCGATAAGGGCTACGTGTACAAGGGCCTCAAACCGGTCAACTGGTGCCTCAACTGCAAGACCGCGCTCGCCGAGGCCGAAGTCGAGTACGAGCAACACGGCTCGCCCTCCATCTGGGTCCGCTTCGCTCTTACCTCCGACCCCGCGCAAATCGATCCTGCTCTCGCGGGCAAGTCAGTCTACGCCGTCATCTGGACCACGACCCCCTGGACCATTCCGGCCAACATGGCCATCTGCTACCACCAGAACTTCGAATACACCGCCGTGGAAACAGGCGGCGCGGTCTACCTCGTCGCCACCGATCTCGTAAAGGCCACCGCCGACATGTGCGGCTGGCTGGAGCCGAAGGAACTGGCCCGCTTCCCGGGTTCCCGTCTCGAAGACACCCACTTCCGCCACCCCTTCGTCGACCGGGATTCCCCCGGCATTCTCGGCGATCACGTCACCCTCGAACAGGGCACCGGCGCGGTTCACACCGCCCCCGGCCACGGCCATGAAGACTATATGGTCGGCCTCCAGTACGGTATTGATGTCTACTGCCCGGTCGACGGCGCGGGCCGCCTCCATCACGTCGACCGTCCCCCTTACACCGACAAACAGCGCCTCCCCGAGGAACTCATTGGCAAGAGTGTCTGGGACGCCAACCCCATCGTCATCGACATCCTCAAGGAACGCGGCGCACTCCTGGCACAAAAGAAGATCGAGCATAGTTACCCTCACTGCTGGCGCTGCCACAAGCCCACCATTTTCCGCGGCACCGAGCAATGGTTCATCGGCATGGACCGCAACGGCCTGCGCGAGCGCGCCCTCGAAGCCATCCGCAAGATCAAATGGATGCCCGAGTGGGGCGAAGAGCGCATCTACAATATGATCGCCACCCGCCCCGACTGGAACATCTCGCGCCAGCGCATCTGGGGTGTCCCCATCGTGATCTTCTATTGCGAAGACTGCGGCGGCATGATCACCGACCGCAAGGTGCTCGATCATGTCGTCGACCAGTTCGCCGAGCATACCGCCGACGTCTGGTACGAAAAGTCCGCCGCCGAACTCGTTCCTCCCGGCACCCGCTGCGGCAAGTGTTCCAGTGACCGGCTTACCAAGGAAACCGACATTCTCGACGTCTGGTTCGACTCCGGCGCCTCACATCTCGCTGTCCTCAACAGCAACTGGGACCTCACCTGGCCCTCGGACCTCTACCTCGAGGGCGGCGACCAGTATCGCGGCTGGTTCCACTCTTCGCTCCTGGTAGGCGTCGGCCTCAAAGGCGAAGCCCCCTATCGCGAATGCGCCACCAACGGCTGGACCCTCGATGGCGAAGGCCGCGCCATGTCGAAATCCGTCGGCAATGTCATCGAGCCCGAAAAGATCATCAAGCAACACGGCGCGGAAGTGTTGCGCCTCTGGGTCGCCTCGGTCGAGTTCAACGAAGATGTCCGGCTGTCGGAAACCATCCTCACCCGGCTCGTCGAAGCCTACCGCAAGATGCGCAACACCCTCCGCTATGCGCTCGGTAACCTCAACGACTTCGACCCCCAACAGCACGCCTTGCCCGCCGGCGACTTACTCGAAATCGACCAGTGGATCCTCACCCGCACCGAGCAACTGGTGGCCTCCGTCCGCAAGTTCTACGACGACTTCGCCTTCCACCGCGCCTATCAGTCCATCTACAACTTCGCCACCACCGACCTCAGCGCCCTCTACTTCGACATCCTCAAGGACCGCCTCTACACCGCGGCCCCCAATTCCAAGGCCCGCCGCAGCGCCCAAACCGCGCTTTGGCGCGTCACCCATGCCCTGCTCCGCCTCATGGCCCCCGTGCTCACCTTCACCACCGAAGAAGCCTGGCTCGTCTTCCCCAAACCCGCCGGCGCCGCCGAAAGCGTGCACCTCGCCCTGTTCCCCGAGCCCGGCGAATTGACCACCGGCCTCGACGCGTCCCACCGCGCCAAAATCAAAAACTGGGACCGTCTCATGGAGGTCCGCGAAACCGTCAACAAGAGCCTCGAACTCGCCCGCCAGGAGAAGTTCATCGGCGCGCCCCTCGAAGCCAAGGTTCGCCTTAAGGCCGGCCCCGGCGTCCTGCCTTTGCTCGAACAATACCGCGCCGAACTCCCGGCCCTGTTCATCACCTCGCAGGTCGTGGTCGAAGGTCACGCCGACGCCGCGCTTGCCGTGCATGTCGAACGTGCCGAGGGCGTCAAGTGCGAACGTTGCTGGAAATACACGCTCGATGTCGGTGCCGACACCCGCTTCCCCACCATCTGCCAGTCCTGCGCCGGCGCGGTGAGCGAACTCGCGTGACTCCCCGGCTCCTGCCGTTTCTCCTCTCGGCGGCGCTGTTTGTCGTTGACCGGTTGAGCAAGGTCTGGATCGACCGGCACATCGGCGCGTTCGACACCTGGGCGATCATACCCGGCTTCTTCAACATCATCCACGCTGAGAATCGCGGCATGGCCTTCAGTCTCATGGCCGACTGGACCAGCGCCTGGCGTGGCATCTTCCTCATCGGCATTTCCTCCGCCGTGCTTATCTTCGTTGCCGTCATGTTGTGGCAGGCCACGACCCGGCTTCAGCGTTCCGCCCTCACACTGGTACTCGGCGGCGCCGCCGGCAACCTCTACGACCGCCTGGTCCGAGGCAGCGTCACCGACTTCCTCGATTTCCATGTGAGCGATTACCATTGGCCCACCTTCAACGTCGCCGATTCGGCTATCACCGTCGGCGCCCTGTTGCTTGTCTCCGAATTGCTCTTACCCCGAGGAAAGCATGTTTCCTAAGCTCTTTGGCGTCGATGGCTTCTTCCTCCCCACCTACGGGGTCCTGGTCGCCGCCGGTTTTCTCGTCGCGCTTTGGCTCACCGGAAAGCTCGCCCGCCAGTCCGGACTCAACCCGGACAAAGTCACCAACCTCGGCGTCTACGTCGCCTTGGCCGGACTTATTGGCGCCAAGCTCTTCATGTTCGTCGTCGACTTCGAGTACTACCGCAAGAACCCCGGCGAAATCTTCACCATGGCCACTCTCCAGGCAGGCGGTGTCTTCTATGGCGGCCTCTTGCTCGCCTTGGCCGTCGGGTACTGGCTCATGCGCCGCGATAAGCTCCCGCCCGCCACCACGCTCGATTGTTTTGCCCCCGGCCTCGCTCTCGGCCAGGCGCTCGGGCGCATCGGCTGCTTCGCCGCCGGTTGCTGTTGGGGTACGGAGTGCGACCGTTCCTGGGCGGTCACCTTTCGCGACCCCGAAGCCAACCGCCTCACCGGAGTGCCCCTCATGGTCGCTCTTCATCCCTCCCAGATCTACGAGGCCATTCTCTATCTCGCCGTCTTCGCCGTCGTCTATTGGCGCTTCCACAAGTCCCACGCTCCTGGCATCGTCATGGGCTGGTACCTTGTCTTAGCCGCCTCGGCCCGCTTCCTGGTCGAGTTCTTCCGCTTCCACCAGCAGTCCCTTCCCTTTGGTGGCCCCCTCTCCACCGCCCAGTGGACCGCCCTCGCCCTCATCGCTCTCGGCCTCTTCCTGCTCCTCCGCCGCACCCCGCAACCTGCTCAGTAACATGCTTTCCACGATTCCCCGTTTGCGCTGGTGGATTGGCGGTCTGCTGTTTGCCTCGACCGTCATCAACTACATCGACCGCCAGACCCTCAATGTCCTCGCACCCATCCTCAAAGAGGAGTTTTCCTGGACCAACGCCGACTTCGCCACCATTCTGATCTCCTTCCGCCTCGCCTACACCGTCATGCAGGCTGTCGGCGGCCGCTTGATCGATCTGCTCGGCACCCGCCGCGGCCTCGCCCTGAGCGTCGCCTTCTACTCCATCATGGCCATGCTCACCAGCCTCTCCCAAGGCATTGGCGGCTTTCGGATGTTCCGCTTCCTCCTCGGCGTGGGCGAAGGCCCCAACTGGCCGGGCGCGGCCAAAGCCACCGCCGAATGGTTTCCCGCCAAGGAACGCGGCTGGGCCGTCGCCCTCTACGACAGCGGCTCGGCCGTGGGCGGAGCG
>JAEUQD010000856.1 GCA_016789925.1 Bryobacterales bacterium
GGGATATCGGCAAAGTCGGTCAGAATTGTCACAAAAGGCGCGTGCGGATTCACCTTACCCAGCGCCTGATAGAGGTACCGGTTAAAGTGCGGAATCAGCGATACCACCATGTCGGGCGTATCCTGTCGCCAGTAGTTCACCAGCATCTTCACAATCCGCGACCGGTACAGCCAGATCAGACCGTGCATCGGCTGCATCAGTTGCTTCGCGCCCAGCGTCCACCCGTTCTTCAGCAGCGAGTTATAAATCTCCTCGACGCTCCAGCCGGTCACCTTCTTCACCACGTCCGTCGGCGACAAAACGTGATTGAGGTTGATTAGCCTGACATTCCATCCTCGCCCCTGCCGCTCTACGACGGCCTTCAGCGCATTCGCCGCGGCTTTATGCCCTCCGCCTGCCTCGACATAGAAAAAATCAACCCGTGGGCTCACTTGCTCCCTATTTTCCCCACCCCGCGAACAAAAAACAAACTCTGTCACTGATGTTTTTTAGTGTCTTCACGGCGTTGTAACGCAAACACCGTAGAAAGGTTGCATGGCGTGCGACCTTGCGCTTCCATTGGTGATTCTCGGACACTATAAGAAAGCAGTCTTCCGCCCGGTCACGCTGGCTCGTCTGGAACAGGCGGTGCTTGCATGATTGGCCGGCAGCATATGATCGAGTTCATTACAGCGCGCGACCACAAGCTCATGCGGCGGGTTCACCACTGGCCCGCGCCGCGATGGGTCCGCTTGTGGATGATCTGCGCCACCCGCGGCGGCGACGGTTGGCTCTGGTATACGCTGGCCGCTGTTCTCCTCGCGCTCGGCGGCACTACCGGGGCGCGGGCGGTCGGCGCGGCTTTCATCGCCGCCGCCATCGGCATCGTCCTCTTCCTCGCCCTCAAACGCCTCACCGGGCGCCGCCGCCCCTGTCACTTCGAGCCTCACTGCTGGTCCACGCTCCTACCGCCTGACCAGTTTTCTTTCCCGTCCGGCCACACCATTACAGCGTTCGCCTGGGCTGTTCCCGTTTCCCTCTTCTTCCCCGATCTCACCGCCGGCCTCTACTTCTGCGCCCTCTCCATCGGCCTCTCGCGCATTCTCCTCGGCATGCACTTCCTCTCCGACGTCCTCGCCGGAGCCGTCCTCGGAACCTCGCTCGGCTACTGGGCTTATCTCGTCCTGCGCTGATCTGCGCGAAGCTGGAAGGTTGGACAACGACTCTCCGTTCCGCTCCCGGGACTACCGCTACCTGCTGACCGGCAACGCCACGTCCAATCTCGGCCTGCAGATGCTCAACGTCGCCGTCGGCTGGGATCTCTACCAGCAAACCCGTTCCGCCCTCGTCCTTGGCAACGTCGGCTTCGTCCAGGTGGTCCCCTTCCTGGTGTTCGCGCTTCTGGCCGGCGGCTTCGCCGACACTCACGACCGCCGCCGGATCATGATCCTCACCCAGACGCTCATCGTCCTGTCCGCGGCCCTGCTGCTCTTCGCCCCCTCCTCGGTCGCCCTCATCTACGCCTGCCTCTTCCTCAAAGCCACCGCCCGCGCTTTTCAGGGTCCCGCCCGCATGGCGACGCTTCCCAATGTCGTACCCCCGTCCGCCTTGCGCGGCGCCATCACCTGGCACAGCAGCGTCCACGAAATCGCCAACGTCAGCGGACCCGCCGC
>JAEUQD010000869.1 GCA_016789925.1 Bryobacterales bacterium
TGAAAGCGCCTTCGACGGTGGTTTGGCGGGTGAGGACGAAGCCGGTGTTCTGGTTGCGGGCAGCGACGGCGGCGTCGGGGACAGCGGCGCCGGAAGCATCGGTGACGGTACCGACGATGGAGGCGGTGGGTTGGGCGAGGAAGGGCACGCCGAGGAGGAAGAAGAGACCAGCGAAGCGTTGCATAAGCGGAGTATACAACGTACTGTGGGTCTTGGTTTGGGTAGTTCTAGAGCTACGGTAGAGTGGAAGGACGACCGGCCTTCCGGCGGCCCGCCGATGCCCTTATGACTCCCGCAATCTCACGACGAAACTTCTTCCGGACGACCTCGGCCCTGACAGCCCACGAGTTGGTGTGGGCGAGCCAGGCCAACAGCGGGAGGAAACTCAGGGTTGCCGCTGTCTACACTGCTTTCACCCACCGGTCGCATGTGAACGTGATCCTGGAGAATTTTCTCCAACCCTACTATTTTCGAGGCAAGCGTGTGGATCCTCGGGCGGCTTTCGAGATTGTCTCGATGTGGGGCGATCAGAACCTCGAGGGCGATTTTGCCGACGACGTGATTCGCGACTACCGTGTCGCCAGGTATGAAACGATTGCCGGCGCTCTTTGTCTCGGCGGGGACAGATTGGCTGTCGATGCGGTGCTCTCGATCGGCGAAGGGGGCCGGTACTACAAGAACGAGTTGGACCAGGTGCTGTTTCCGCGGAAGCGATTTTTCGACGAAATCGTCGCCGTGATGGGGAAATCGAACCGGATTGTTCCACTGTTTACCGACAAACACCTTTCGTACCGTTGGGACTGGGCGAAAGAGATGTACGACACGGCGCGGGCGATGAAGATCCCGTTGATGGCGGGCAGTTCGCTGCCGCTGGCCGAGCGTAGGCCGCCACTCGACATCCCGATGGGGGCGCGGATGGAAGAAGCGGTCGCGATTCATGGAGGAGCTCTCGAGACCTACGATTTCCATGCCCTGGAACTCCTGCAGTCGGTTGTGGAGGCTCGTCAGCATGGTGAAACAGGGGTATCGCGGGTACAGTTTCTGCAGGGGAGCGCCCTTTGGGAGGCCGCCAAACAGGGGCGCTGGTCGCCCTCGCTGGCGGACGCGGCGATGGAAGCGGAGTTGGGAACCGGCGCGAACGGTTGGCGGACGTTTCAACCGGAGGCACACGGCATCCTGGTCGACTATAAGGACGGATTCCGCGGCACGATTCTCAGAATCGGCGATCTTGGGAAGCGCTGGAATTTCGCCTGTCGCCTGCAGGGCGAGAGCAAGCCGCGCGCCACACAGTATTACGTGGGTCCGTGGCGGAATCGATATTTGTTCAAGGCGTTCACGCACGCGATCCAACACCACCTGGCAAAGGGCCAAGCCCCCTGGCCCGTGGAACGGACGCTGCTCACTACCGGGATTCTGGACGCGGCGATGCGCTCGCGGCATCGCAAGGGGGAGAACCTGTCCACACCTCAACTGGAATTCGCGTACCGGCCGGTGGACTTCAGTGCGTTTCGCGAGAACGGAGCCACGTGGGCGGTGATCGACGAGAGTGTTCCGGAGCCGATCGGCGCCATTGCCCAGGAGCCACGCCCGGTTCGATAGGCCACGCGAGGCGAACTATCTGCTGTTTTGCCGGGAGGGCGGGAACTTATCGTTACTCATGCGCCTCTAATTCTAAGAAGCGACTATGTGGCGTGGACTCTGCGGGCTCATCTTTTTTGTGGAGATTGCGTACCCTTGTTCGTGCGCTTTCCGGGAACCACTGTGCAAGGTTCTCGCCAAGCCGGGGGCGGAACTGAGGAGCGACCCTTCAGCGCCGGTGTTTGTCGGCAGAGTTCTGTTCAAGTATCCAAGCTCGAGGGAGGAGTTTGCGAAGCTACAGGGGGAATTCGCGGCCGCGCATCCCGATCTGCGGGGGTCGAACTTTGATTTGCTCACGTTCGAAGGCACGAAGAGGTTTCTCCTCGAGATGTGGGGAGACAAAGCCTCCGCCACACTGCGCCAGAATATCCTCGCGGTTCCGGAGGAGAAGCGGCCGCAGTACGTGGGTCCACTGTCGCGATTCCAGGCACTCACTCGTGTAGAGGTGATCGAGCCCTTTGGCGGCATTGCGAAAGGGGCCGTCGTGGAGATTCCCGGGGGACTGGGAGGTGCTGACTGTAGTGTCGGGTTTCGCGCCGGCGAGGAATATCTTGTGTTCCTTGGGAAAGACGATCATGGCTTCTGGACCACGAGTATCTGTTCGGGGTCGACACATGTCCGGTACGCGCAAGCCGAGTTGAGAGCGTTGCGGGCGGTCCGCGACGGGAAGCCACTGGCGCCTTTCCTGTCTGGCAAGGTCTCTGACGCCACAAACCGGGGTGCACGCGTGGAGTGGAAGGATCTCCCTGGTTTTCCGCTGCGGGTGACCGGGGAAGGGCTTACTCGGGAAGTGGTAACCGGTAGGGACGGCGAATTTTTTGTGGACGATCTTCCACTGGGTAGCTACAGCTTGAGATTGGCGACGCCGGGCTGGGAACTCAGGGGCGCCGCAAGGCAGGTCCCCGTTAGTCTCGTGAACGGTTGCCAGAACGTGTGGCTCAATGTGACTCAGACGCAGAGCAGCGTAACCGGGAGAATCCAGCCGACGCCGGGGCATACGCTGACTGAGCTTGCGGTGCAACTGGCGCCTGTGACGGCGGGCGAGGCGGGGCGGCCGCCATGGGATGTAGTGGATACGGACGGCAGTTTTCGGATCAACAAGGTCGAGCCGGGCGAGTACTATGTCGTCATCAACCCGCTGGGTGTACCGCGACCCACCGGACCGAACCGATATATGCCTGCGTTGCCCTACCAGGCGAGCTACTATCCGGGCAAGGCGAGCAAGGTGGAGGCTATGACCATCCGAGTCGAGCG
>JAEUQD010000327.1 GCA_016789925.1 Bryobacterales bacterium
TTTACTGTCGCCAGCGATGCGTCCCGCGCCCACTGCAACTCGTCGCGCAGCGTGTGCAGTTCCTGCTTGGTCGGCACGCGGTAGAATCCGCCCACCGCGGCTGAGACGGGATGGATTTCGCGGCCGCCCACCAGCGTGACGATGCTGTTGCCGGCCTTTTTCAGCCGCAGCCCCATCTCCACCAGCCCCCTGTGATCCCGCGCCATCTGGATTGCGTCGGGATACCCGAGAAAATCCGGTGCGTGCAGCATAAACACGTGCAGCGCATGGCTTTCAATCCACTCGCCGCAGTAGAAGAAACGCCGCAGCAGCCGCACCATCGGATCCACTGTGACGCCCAACGCCCGCTCAATCGCATGCAGCGCGCTCATCTGGTAGGCGATTGGGCAGATCCCGCAGATGCGCGCCACAATATCGGATGTTTCCGAGAAATGGCGCCCCCGCAGAAACGCCTCAAACATGCGCGGCGGCTCAAAGATCTTCAGCTTGACATCAACAACCTGGTCGCCCTTCAGCTTGATCAGGAGCGCGCCCTCGCCCTCCACCCGCGCCAGGTAATCGACCTTGATGGTCCGCCTCTTGCCCGCCGTTTCGCTCATGATCGCCTGCACTCCTCGCTTGCTTTCCGGAACTGCCAGGCCCAGGCATTAAACCCCCGGTAAGCGCGTGAGATCTCCGAGTCGCTCTGCCCCAGAATCCGCAACTGGTTCGTCAACGATTGTGTATTCGGACTCTCCATCGGTCCGAAACACCCGTAGCATCCGCGGCTGAACGCCGGACAGATCGCCCCACACCCGGCTTGTGTGACTGGACCCAGGCACGCCACGCCTTGTGCCACCGCAATGCACACGCTCCCGCGCCGCTTGCACTCGATGCACACACTATAGGTCGGGATGTTCGGCTTCCGCCCCGCCAGCGTGGCGCTGATCAGTTCGATCAGTTGGTACTTGTTGATCGGACATCCCCGCAACTCGAAATCCACCGGCACGTGTTCGGCGATCGGCATCGAGTGCTTCAGCGTGCTCACGTACTGCGGTGTTGCGTAAACCACCTTGATAAACTCGTCCACGTCCTGCCAGTTGCGTAGCGCCTGAATTCCACCGGCTGTTGCACACGCGCCGATCGTCACCAGCACCTTGCACTGCCGCCGCACCTGCTGAATGCGGTCGGAATCGTGGTGAGTCAGGATCGACCCTTCCACGATCCCGATGTCATAGGGTCCTTTCAGCATCGTCCGGCTGGCCTCGGGAAAATTGACGATGTCGATCGCCCCGGTCACCGCGAGCAGTTCGTCTTCGGCGTCCAGCAGACTCAACTGACAGCCATCGCACGATGCGAACTTGAACACCGCCACTCTCGGCTTACTCTTGCTCTTAGAGTTCATGTTGGCCCATCAGATTCCGCAGCCGGTCGTAAGGAAACACCGGCCCGTCTTTGCAGATAAAATGCGGCCCGAACTGGCAATGACCGCAGAATCCCACCGCGCACTTCATGTTGCGCTCCATGGACAGATAAATGTTGCTCGCCGGAACGCCCCGGTTGTTTTCCAACTCTCCGATCACATACCGCATCATGATCTCCGGACCGCAAATCATCGCCACCGTCCGGTCCGGATGCAACCGCACATAGCGGAACAGCGTGGTCACGACGCCGACACGTCCGCGCCACGTCGCGCCGCCGTAGTCCACCGTGCTCAGCACATGCGTATCCGGCAGCCGGTTCCACGCCTCCAGTTCCTTGCGGAACAGCCGGTCGCCCGGACTCCGCGCCCCGTACAACACGATCAGCCGCACATAATCGTCCCGATGGCGCAGCACGTGGTAGATCACCGGACGTAGCGGCGCGAGCCCGATTCCCCCGGCCACGATCAGAACATCCCGTCCCCGCGCCGCCTCCAGCGGCCAACTTGTGCCGAACGGACCGCGTACCCCCACGGTATCGCCGGGTTGGCTGCTCACCAGCGCCTTCGTCGCGGGACCCACTGACCGGACCGTGTACACCAGCCGCCGCGGCTCTTCCGGGTCGCCGCTGATCGAAATCGGCAGTTCGCCCACCCCAAACACGTACAGCATGCTGAACTGCCCCGGTGCGAACCCGGCCCGAATGCCTCCGTCCTCCGGCTTCAGGCCCAATGTGAAAGTATCTTTCGTTTCGCGCACGACACTCTCCACCTGGTGCGCCGCCGGAACCATCACATCGGTCCATCTACCGGCCGCCGCTGGTTCTTCAGGTACGGTTGGCATATACGTCCAAGAGCTGAAGGCGCGTCGCTTGTAGCCGCTGGTCGATCAACTGCACCAGCCGTTTCAGCAGTGCGTAGCCGAGGGCCGGGTTCGCTTCGCACTTCTCCCGCAGGCACTTGCCGTCGAGCGCGATCGCCCGCGTCGTCTCCACTGCCCGTGCGTCAAACCGCCAGTGATAGGGATGCACCAGCCACGACCAGCCCAGGATCTCGTCCTTCTCCACCGTCTCCACAATAATCGGCGGTGACTGCGGAGCGAAAATCTCCACCGCCACTTTTCCTTGGCGCAGAAGATAGAACTGGTTCGCCTCCTCGCCTTCCCGGAAAACGTATGCTCCCGCCTCCAACCGGACGTTGCTCGCGCATCCCGTGACGATTTTCAGGTACTCGGGCTCCAGTCCCTCAAAGAACGCATGCGCGGCCAGGATTCGTTCCAGCGTCTCCATCATGCTTCTCCTTCACTACTACGTTGCATGCCCAACACTCTCCCGGATGGCCGTCACCTCCTCGGTAATGTCGATGCCAGCCGGACACCAGGTAATACAGCGCCCGCAACCGACACAGCCCGGCGTGCCGAACTGGTCGACCCAGGATGCCAGTTTGTGCGTCATCCACTGGCGGTATCGCGACCGGACCGAAGTCCGCACACTCCCCCCATGGATGTAAGAAAACGCTTGCGTAAAGCAGGAATCCCACCGCCGCCAGCGCTCCGCGTGGTCCCCCGTCACATCGCTGGTGTCTTCCACCGTGGTGCAAAAGCATGTCGGGCAGACCATCGTGCAGTTGGCGCAACTCAAACACCGCGACGCCACTTGGTCCCACCGCGCGTGCTCGAAATTCTGGTACAGTACCTCGCGAAGCCCGCTTGTTTCTATCCGCCGGCGCTGCACCGCCGCCCGCTCCACGGCGCGGTCCGCCTCCGCGCACAAGCCCTCCGGCGCAGGCTCGTGGCCGATCCCCCGCAGTATTTCCTCGCCCGCCGCCGTGCCCGCTTCCATCAGGAACAGATGGCGGCTCCCGTCCACCACCTCGGTCAGTGCCAGGTCGAAACCCTGTTCCACCCGCGGCCCCGTCCCCATCGACGTGCAGAAGCACGTCCCTGCCGCTTCCGTGCAATTCACCGCCACGATGAACGCCCCGCTCCGTCTGCCCCGGTAGGTCAAATCGGTATATCGGTCCTCCAGGAGCACCCGGTCCTGAATCCGGATCGCGGCTACCTCGCAGGCCCGCACGCCCACAAACGCGTACCGCTTCGGTCGCTCCCGGTCCTCGATGATTCGAAAGCCGCTGCCTTCCCGTTTCGCTTCCAACAACCGGATGTCGGATGGGTGCAGGAACTTCTTCCAGCTCTGCGGACCCACCACGTAGCCGAACAGCGCCTCGTCGTCCCGGCGCTCCAGCCGGTACTGTCCTGCCTCCTGCACATCCCGCCAGCCACCCGGCAGGTCGGCCACCGATGCCACGCGGTCATAGACGACGGCCCCGTCCCGCACCGTCGGCCCGATCACCTCATAGCCACGACTCGCCAGTAACTCGATGAGCTGCTTCAGCGATTCCCGATCACCCGCAAACCGTTTGCCTTCCGCAACTGGCGCCATCGCAAATCGTACCTGTAACCATAGTAATTCAGGTATTCAGATAATGAAAACGAAAATCGCTCGGCCATGAAATAAAACGGGCGGAACCACGCTCTCACGCGGTTCCGCCCGTTCTTGAGTGGCCGGATCTTGAACTAGAAGTTCAGGTGCATCGCCAGCTTAATGAACCGGGGCAGATTGCGCTGCGTCGGGTTCAACTGGCCGAAGCCGGCGTTGGTCACGTCCGTCGATTGCATGTCGGCAAACCACGGAGTGTTCATCATGTTCACCATCTCGAAACGGAACTGAAGTCTCAGTTGCTCCTTGATGGGCCACATCTTCGAGAGTGAAGTATCCCAATTCCTGTAGCCGGGACGGCGAACGTCGCTGAACAGGTAGGGGAACGTGCGGAGAGTGAAAGGCTCCTGAGTCGCCACCGGAAGACCCGCGGACGTCTTCCAGAGCGACGTGTCGAACACTTGAGTTCTGGTCGAATTGTCGAGCTTGGCGCTGCCCGGACGCACCTGCGGAGCGTTCGGATAGTCCACCACCCAGCCGCTTTGATAGGTCACGTTGTAGTTCAGTTGCCATCCGCCCACCACCGCGTCCAGGAACTTGTTCATGTTGGCGCCCAGCGGACGTCCCTTTCCGAAGGGCAGTTCGTAGATGCCGGCGATGACAAACTTCTGTGGCGCGTCGATGTTCTGGTTGGATTCCTTCACCAGCGCCGTGCCGTCGAAGTTGGTTAAGCCCGCAAAGTCCTGGGCGTTAAGCAATCGCGTCTGCTGAAGGTTCTTGCCGATGTTATAGCTGGCGATGAAACTCAGTCCATGGGAGAACCGTTTGTTGACTTTGAGGTTGAGCCCATGAAATTCGTTTCGGCCGATGGGGACGCTGTTCAGGCCAATGCTGCTGTACTGAGGATAGGCAACCATCAGCAGCCGCCGCGGAATCGTCGTTTGGTTCAGCGCGGCGTTGTTGGGAATCAAGCCCGCCATCGGATTGGGAATTGGCGCGTTGTAATACGCCTGGTCGATTACGCCGGCGGCGGTGCGCCGCCCGAGTTCCTGGGTGGGAATGTAGTTGAGCCCGACGTTGGTCGACAGCCTGCGGGTCAGGTTGCCGCCATAGCCGATCTCGATCAGGAGCCCGCCACGCAGTTCCCGCTGGATGTCGAAGGAGAACTGGTGGGTATAGGGGAGACCACGCGTGCGATACCAGGCGGTGACTCCCTCGCCGAGGAAACTGGACGCTCCGAGGGATGCGCCGACGGGATCCAGGAGCCGTCCGCCGGGCAGCGCGACAAACGGATTGGCGGTCCGCATGTTGGGATAGGGCGTAAGCCCCCCGTCCTGCGTAACCACCGCGCTGGTTTGGCGCGAGAAGCCATTCGACGAACCGAGTTGGTCATCACCGATATAGTAGAGGCCATAGCCGCCGCGAACCACCCACTTGTCGCGAATGCGATAGGCGGCGCCAAAACGGGGCTGCCAGTTGTTGCGGTCCGCGTCGATGAGTGTGCGCGGCTGTCCGCCCACATTGGCGAACTGCACCGCGCCCTTCAGGTTCAACCCCTGAGCCTGGTTGGCGATGGGGCTGGGCGCGTTCAAATCGAGGCCGTTAATCTGACGGTCGTACCGCTCCAGGTTGCCGGTCTCGACGTCGTACCGGAAGCCGAAGTTCAGGGTCAAACGCTGGGTGATCTTCCAGTCGTCCTGGAAGAAGCCGGCGTAGTAGAAGTGGCGATACGATCGGTCGATGTTCTTCTCGACGACGGCACCAGAGGGAATGCCCAACAGGAAGGTGGCGATGCCGTCGCCCGACACCGCGTCGGCCCGGTTGGCGTTGGCCTGCGTCCAGTTCTTGTTGAACGTGAAACGGCCGGACGGATAACCCCGGCCAGGCTCGTTCAAGTTATACTGGCGCGCTTCCACGCCGAATTTCAGAAAGTGGCGGCCGGCCACCTTGTTGAAATTGGGCTGAACGCTGTAGGTGTCGCGCGTGCCCGGTCCCGTTGCGTCGGAACCGGAGGACTGGTAACCCTCGAAATCAAACCGAGGGAACTGGAAGCGGTTGTATTGCCCCACTAGCGCGGCGTTGAAGCCCAACTGTTTGGGATCGTAGCCCGCGCCGATGCTGCTGCCGCCGGCCTCTTCCCAACGATTGAGTCCCGTTCGAAGGTCGAATGTCATCGTCGGGGACAAAGTCGAGGTCCAGTTCATCATGACGTTGCGGCCGTTGCGCAGGAGCGGTGCGTTGCCCGTCGGCTCGGACGGGTTGTCGAAACCGAAGACAATGGCGCGGAATTCCTGGAACGGGTTCTCGTTGTAGCGGAAAAACACCATGTTCTTCGAATTCACGACGACGTCAGTCCGGCCCACGAACTGGTCGAAACTGGCGCGCCAAATGGACGGATAGGGGTAGTTGTTGATCTTGGCCGGTCCGTCGCCGGGAGCTGTGGGTGCCGGGTACAACGAGAGCACCCTGGCGGCAACCGGGTCGATCTGAGACGCCGGAATCCGATTACCCACGATCGGTGTGCGCGTACCGTCGGCGCGTGTGCTGAACGGGTCGTAGATCGTGACCAGCGCTTGCTGCGCGTTGAGCCGGTTCGAAAAGTCACCGGTCCGCCAGGCCATCTCCGGCACCGTCACCACACCCGGATCGGCCGAGCGCTGCCGCATGCTTTCCCACGACAGCATCCAGAACAGCCGGTTGCGTCCGTCGATGATCTTCGGGATCCGGATCGGTCCGGAGACCATGGCCCCGAACTGATTGATGTGATTGGGAGGTTTGCGTCCGTTGGGGAACGACTGGCCGCCAATGTTGAGCGGTCGATTGAGTTCGCTCTGGTTGGCGTTCAACTTGTCATTTTGGAAATACTCGAACGCGGTGCCGTGGAAGTCGTTGCCGCCACCCTTGGTGACGATGGTGATTACACCGCCGCCGGTACGGCCGTATTGAGCGTCGTAGGTGTTGCTTTGGACCTTGAACTCCTGCACCGACTCGGTGGTCGGAATGCTGATCACCGTATACTCGGCGCGGACGTTGCTGATGCCGTCCAGCAGGACCTCGTTGGTCTTTTCGCGGCCGCCATTGATCGATAGCCCCGAAGTGCCGCCGATGTCGAACGACCGCAGATAGCGCCACGAGCCGCTCTTGATGATGCCTGAGGCTGCCCACGCGATCTGGAAGGGATTCCGCCCCTGGGTAGGCACATTCTGGACGATTTCGTTGGCCAGTACCTGGGACCGGCTGGAAGTTTCGGTTTGGAGCAGCGAGATCTGCTCGTTGACGGTGACGCTTTGGGAGAGATCGCCTACTTCAAGCGCGACGTCCACACGACTGGAGTCGCCCGCTTGGAGGACTATATCCTTCCGCACCACCTTCTTGAACCCGGATGCTTCGACATCGAAGTTGTACCTGCCGGGCGGCAGGAAGCGGATGCTGTAACTGCCCGCTTCATTACTCTTGGCGCTGGTTGTGACGTTGGTGGCTGTGTTCGTGACATTGACCGTGGCCGAGGGCACGGGCGCCCCCGACGGATCCGTCACGATGCCTGAAATGTTGGCGCGGACCTCCTGGGCGATTGCGGCAGGGAACAGCCCGAGAAACAAAGCGAATGCAAGGAGCACTCGCGCCGGACGAAACATGTAAGACCTCCTAAAGTCTGGGAACTTTCCAATAGACCCTTGATCTGAAGTTTAGGTGCATTTCCACACCTCTTTATACGATCCAAGGATAGATCTCAAAAGCGTCGTAGTCAAACCCGGCAGTTCTGGTTCTTGGTTGGCTTTCACTAACGTTACGCTGCTTAGGTTGGTACGGAGCATAGACCTCTGACAATCGCGGCGTTCTCCGCGATCTCATCCTTGAACCGCGGGCACATCCCCACGATCACGGCGTCGCTCTGCTTGATGTTCGTGAAAGCGAACTGGAAAGCCGCCTCCACCGCTTGCGTCGAACTCGTGTTGCGCCCAGCACCCAACAGTTTGAACGCCAGGCACGGCTTCCGCGTCTGCCGGATCGCCAGTGTCATCCGCTCGGGATCGCGCTCCAGGAACGCCTCGCCCAGCGGAGCCTCCCCCAGTTCCACCCGGATCTCGTCCCGGGTCCGTGAGACGAAATACAGGCATGTCATGTAGTAGTCGATATCCCACCCCTTGTCCTCGATGTAATCCACCACTGCCGGGTTGTGCGTCGATACCCCCACCATCACCCCCGTGTCCCGAACTCGCTGGCAGAACTCCTGGACCCGGCTCATCCCCTTGTTCCGGAACGCGTCGTCCGTCCGGTTGCCGTGGTGCGCAATCCCGATCGGTTTCATCGTCCGGGCCACCCCGGGAATCAGTGAAAAATCCTTCTGTAAATCGAAATCCGACAGCAGAAACACGTTCATCCGGCCGCCTTCGGCCCGGTAGCGTTGGAAGTCCGCCACCGTCTGCGGATGGTAGTGCACCTGCCACGTGTTAATCCCCGCCCGCGCCGCGTTGTGCAGCGTCTGGATGCGCCGATCGTCGGTCATCCACTCGCGCATGAACTGGTCCAGCAGCCGGTTGAAGTGCGAATAGCCAAACAACGGATTCGACCCAATGATCAGCCGGCTCACATCGGCGTTGCCGAACCGCACCGTCGGCAGCGGCCGCGCCGATTCCACCGGAACCGCCGCCACCGCCGCGCTCCCCATGAATTCCCGCCGGGATGGAGAATGGGACATGATCTCGGCCTCCTTCAAGCAATTTCAGACCCGATGATCAAGTATACGTCGATTTTCCCGCCGTGGGAAGGTGGAGTCTTGCCCGAACGGGCCGGCCCAGGTCAGGCGGTGACGGCGCGGGGGCCACATCACGGGCTCGGGCGGCGCGCGGGTGGTTTCAGTTCGCGGGTAAGTTCGTCTTCTAACTGGCAATCTCTGGCGATAATTCAGGTGGCTTCAGTTCAATTCGTCGCTTGTCGATTTGCACATTCTTTGATATGCTCATCCCAGCCAAAACCTGGGAGGTTTCAATATGCGGTCGAAATACCTGGTCGTTATTTCTTTGTTTGCAGTTTCACTGGCAGCGTTTGCGCAGGGCAATCTCGGCGGCGTCACCGGTTCCGTCACCGATCCTTCCGGCGCGCCCATCCCGGGTGTTGTCATCCGGCTCACCAACACCGCCACGAACGTCGCCACCGAAACCGAATCGACCGACGCCGGCTTCGTCTTCCGCGCTCTCCAACCCGGACCCTACCGCCTGGAAGCCGAAAAACCGGGCTTCCGCAAGACTGTCCGTGAGCGCGTCGCCATCCTCACCGCCACCGCCATCGAACTCTCCATCATCATGGAAGTCGGTTCAGTGAACGAAACCGTCAACGTCACCGCCGATCTCATCGCCCTCCAAACCACCACCCCCGAAGTCTCCACCGTCCTCCAGCGCCAGACCCTCCTCGACCTCCCCATCCAGGTCGGAACCGGCGCGGCTACGACCGCCGCGTCCGGCCGCCGTCAGCCCGAGTCGTTCATCTTCCTGACCCCCGGCGTCCAGGGCAGCCAGTGGTGCAAGAGCATCAACGTCAGTCCGGAGTTTACTCAGGAAGTGCTTGTCGACGGCATCTCGGCGCAACTCT
>JAEUQD010000917.1 GCA_016789925.1 Bryobacterales bacterium
GCCAAGGCGCGCCGCCTGGTTCAGCCGCCCTCCCCCGAGCGAATCAAGGCAACGCGAGATCTGGTGGCGGGCGTAGTTGGGTTTCAGGCCGACCGCGGCGACCAGCTAATCGTGGAGGCGCTGCCCTTTGAGTCGACGCTCAGCTATGAGAATCCGCCCACGCCGGTGATCGCGCCTCCAGCCAGCAGTCCAGCCAGCCCGATCGGGCCTCTGCTTGAATTGCTTCAGAAGGGAGGAAAGACAACGATCCTGGCCGCGGCCGGTGCGGGATTGCTCCTGTTGCTTATCGTCCTGTTCTTCTTCTTCCGCGTCCGTTCCTCCAAGAAAAAGAGGCCGAGGATGATGGCAGTTCCCGTTCCCGAACTCGACGGAGGCCCAGGCGGTGAGGCTCCGGCCCTGCCGGCCGGCTCCGACAACAGTTCTGTCGAGTCGCAATTCCAAGCGGAATTGAGCAAGAAGCATCGGAAGAAGGCGCTCCAGGAGCAGGAAATCCTGAGTGAACTGGCAGCGAGCGCCAAGTTGCCGTCCAGCACGACGACGAAAGCCGCCGTACTCGTGAAGCACCTATCCGAGGAGACGCGTAAGAACCCCGAGGCAGTGGCGCAATTGGTGCGGACGTGGCTTTCCGATAGTGAAGGATAAAGCGCAATCCGCCGATAGATGGGTGAATAGGCTGCCATGATCACGAATGCCGAAAAGCCGACCTCGATGATGCCGGGCATCAAGAAAGCCGCGGTGCTGATGGTTGTGGTCGGCGATCATGCGGCTTCGGAAGTACTGAGCCGCCTGACCGAAGACGAAGCGTCCAAACTGAGCCGCGAAATTGCACGCACGTCGACGGTTCCGCCCGATCTGGCTGAAGCTGTATTGGAAGAGGCCTACCAGATGTCGGTGGCACAGGAATATGTGGCCCAGGGCGGCATTGACTATGCGCGTAAACTACTGATCTCCGCCTACGGACCCGAAGCTGCGCGGCGCCTGCTCGACCGGCTCATGAAGGCCATTGGAAACGACTCGGAGAGCTTCGACGCACTTCAGAAGGCCGACCCACAACAGCTTGCCAAGTTTATCCACAAGGAACATCCTCAGACGATTGCCCTTGTGCTGTCCCATTTGAACTCTTCTCACGCAGCAGCGCTGTTACAGTCACTACCCGCTGAGATCAGGGCGGATGTCTCCTTGCGCATGGCGAATCTCGAACGCATCTCCCCGGAAGTGGTGAGCCGCATCGCCGGCATTATCGGCCAGAAGATCCGCGCGCTGGGTGAGTTTAGCCGTGAATCCTATGGCGGCGTACGCGCTGTCGCCGAGATGTTCAACCGGTTGGACTCTGGTACGAGCAAGGAGATCCTGGACGATATCGAGAAACAGGACACGACCCTGACGGAAGCCATCCGGCACTTGATGTTTGTCTTCGAAGACCTGCTACTACTGGATGGTCCGGGCATTAAGGAAGTACTTGCCCGGGTGGACCGAAAGCTGCTGACGGTCGCTCTCAAGGGAACCAGCGAGCAACTCAAGCAGAAATTCCTGGACTGCATGTCTCAGCGGGGAGCGGATATGTTGCGGGAGGACATGGACGCGCTCGGCCCAGTCAAGATCAAGGAAGTCGATGCCGCGCAACAGCAGATTATCGCCGTAGTCCGCCAACTGGAGTCCGAAGGGGTGGTCAGTCTGAAGGGCGCCGTTGGAGAGCAATATGTCGTCTAGAGTGCTCCCGGGCGGCGAGGGCGCTGCCAGCCGCTATCAGTGGCGGCGGGTGGCGGGCGCACCCGTGGACCACCAAAGCGGGTCAGCGGAGGAGAGCCAGACGAAGGCAGCGCTCGAACAGCGGATCCGGCAACTGGAGAACGAAGTCGCGGCCCGCGAAAGGATGGTCAGGGAACAGGGAGAGAAGGCGGGTTACCAGGCAGGGCGACGCGAGGGAGAAGCCAGTGCTGCCAAACAAGCGGCCGAAGAACTCAAGCGAATCTGGGCCCAAAGCGCGGAGAGCCTGCGGCAGTTGCTGGACTGGCGCCAGCAACTGCGCAAACAGATGGAGGAGGATCTCGTCCATCTCTCCGTCACAGTGGCCGGGCGGATCCTGAACCGGGAGATCCACGTCGACAAGGATGCCCTTACCGGCATCGTTCACGCAGCGCTGAGCAAGATCGAAGTTCGTGAATTGCACCGGATTCGTGTTTCCGCCCAGGATGTAGCGCTGCTCCAGGAACACCTCACGCGCCTCCAGCTTCCGGCCCGCGTCGAGGTCAACGGAGATGCCACTCTGCCCAGAGGGAGCTTAATCCTCGAGACCGTGCGGGGACAGCTTGATTGCTCGATTGATGTCCAGTTGCAGGAGATCGACCGTGGGCTGGCGGATGTGGTCAGGAGGTCGGCATGAACAGACCCGCCGGATGTTGGGATCTCGACCGCTGTCTGAACGTAGTCAATACGATGGACACGTTTCGCTGGACAGGTAGAGTCGTCGAGATGGTGGGATTGCTCGTGGAGTCGGAGGGACCGGCAGTCGCGGTAGGCGATTTTTGCGAAATCGTCACGTCCAGTGGACGGACCTTGAAGGCGCAGGTGGTCGGCTTCCGGCAGGGGCGGGTCTTGCTGATGCCTCTGGAGGAAACCGACGGAGTGCAATCGGGCGACATGGTAGTGGCGCGAGCCGAAGAGGCTCGAATGGGTGTCGGACCTTCGTTACTGGGACGAATTCTGGATGGTTTTGGCAGACCGATTGACGGCCGGCCGGCAGCGGAACCAGCGGACTACTACCCGCTCTACACCGCTCCTCCGGGTCCGATGCAGCGGTTGCCGATTTCCGAGCCCTTGGTCACTGGGATCCGGGCGATTGATTCGCTGCTGACTTGCGGACTTGGACAAAGGATCGGAATCTTCGGCGGCTCGGGGGTCGGCAAAAGCACATTGCTGGGTTCGATGGCCAAGCACCATGCGGCTGAAGTGGCTGTTGTCGCTCTGATCGGGGAGCGTAACCGCGAAGTACGCGACTTCATCGAACACGAATTGGGGCCAGAGGGTTTGCAGAAGACGGTGTTGATTGTCGCGACTTCCGACCGGCCGGCTCCCCTGCGAATCCGGGCCGCTTTCATGGCCCTTGCCGTTGCTGAATATTTTCGCGACCAGGAAAAAAGTGTCCTCCTGATTATGGACTCGGTAACTCGGCTCGCGATGGCCCAGAGGGAAATCGGACTAGCGGCCGGCGAGCCCCCCTCCCAGAAAGGCTATACGCCGTCGGTCTTCAACCTGCTCCCGCGGATCTTCGAACGCGCCGGCCGTTTCGAGCGCGGCTCGATCACCGGCTTCTTCACGGTGCTTGTCGAGGGAGATGACTTTAACGAACCGATCGCAGACGCCGTCCGCGGCATTCTCGACGGACATATCATCCTGTCGCGAGACCTTGGCGCGGCCGGCCACTACCCCGCCATTGACGTGCTGCAATCGGTGAGCCGCCTAGCGTCCCGAGTCGCCGCGCCGGATCATCGAGAGGCCGCGCAGCGGATCCGCCAGAACCTTGCCACCTACCGCCGGGCAGAAGACTTGATCAACTTGGGCGCCTATGCCGCCGGCTCTAACCCGCAACTGGACTCAGCCATCCAACTACGGCCGAAGATCAACGACTTTCTGCGTCAGAAGCCAGACCAGAACTCTCCGATAAATGAAACGGTGGCGCGCATGAAGTCAATTGTTTCTCTATAAGGACGTGCACAGATGAAACGTTTCGAGTTCTCTCTAGAAAGAGTAAGACAGTTCCGGAGACTTCAGATGGAGACCGAACAGGCCAAACTGGAGCAGGCGCGGGCCCGACTGGAAGCCGTTGAAGCGATGATCGCCGAACTGAACCGTCAGCGGTGTCTGGCCGATGACGTATCGCGGCGGGTTCGGTCCAACGCCGGCGCCGTTTCGATGCCCGACGTTGCCGCACACGCCCAATTCGCTACCTACCTCCAGCGCATGGAGCGTGCGTTGGGCAGCCGCCGGGAACAAGCGCTTGTGGAGATGGAGCAGCAACGCCGTGTTCTATTAGAAGCGCGAACAAGGTACGAGATGCTCGACCGGTTTCGAGCCGCCTCGCGAACTACCTGGCAGGTCGAGTTTGCCCGCGAACAGGAGACGATGGCCGGTGAGTTGTTCCTCGCCAAATGGAACCGCGCGAGGAGGAGTGCGGCAGGCCACCCACTGTGGGAATAGTGACGGTGAGGTCCGGTCGTCCACCAATACCGTGGACCGAACGTATAGCCGAAAAAGTCAACGTCTTTGTGCAGGGCGTCGGAGACGCTGGTTTTGCTCCCGTTGGGGGCCAGTCCGAGGCGCTTCGTCGTCTCCAG
>JAEUQD010000955.1 GCA_016789925.1 Bryobacterales bacterium
TGTAGATGGCGTGCGCTTTGACGAAGCCTGGCCGAACCGGACGGAAGCTGCGTTTGGGGAAGAACGAGCGTGGTTTATCGGGCGTGCCGAGTTGATCCGGAACAAGCGGGCGACGGCGCGGCACATCGATCTGCACGACGCGGAGTTACTTGATCAGTAGGGTGAAGGCAGAATCCAAAGATCCCGGCTACGTAGACGCCGGACCGCGACGAAAGTCGCGGCCCGGTGCCGGAAGCTAGTTGCGAGAACTGGTCTTACTAGTCTGATCAGTCGCTCCGATAGCCAGCGTGACCGCCTCGGAGGGCTTGATCCCGATCTCGGTGTAGTGCGAGAAGGCCGACTTCTCGACATCAGCGCGAAACTCCAGCAGGAGGCCGTTGCGGGCGCGTATCAGCTTGTCGAGCGGTTCCGTTGACTGCCAATAAGCGATTGTCGACCGGCTGCTGGATATGGCGGTCTCATTCTGGCGCCACTCAGCGGCTATAGCTTCGCGTTGCCCAATGAGGTTCTGCCTCTGCTTTTGGAGTTGTGCGAACGCATCAGCAAGCGCGCCTGCCCGGCAGAACCAGCGGATGAGGGGCAACGCACAGACCCCTTCACGGGCGATCCAGGTTTCAAAAGTGTCGCCCGGTTCGGGTAGGGGCAGGAACGCCCTGACCAAGCCGGTCCCAGCAGCCTCCCAGTGGCCGTCCTTTTCGAGTTTTGCAAGCTGGGCTCCGAGCGAGTGGTACTTCGAGGCTAGGGGGGCCTGTGCAGCCGTGAGTCTCGCGAGAGCCTGCTGGTTTTCTGCCATCTGTTGAGCGGCCTGTTGGGGCAAGTGTTCTATTTCCCTGGAGATGCGTACGTACTCCTCGATCCCTGTTCGCGACTTCTGTCCAATCCAGTCGTTGGAGTCACAAGCCGCCGGCAACCCATGTTCGAACGACTGAAGTACGGCCAGGCAACCGAAAGCACGGGCGATCTCGTGGTTCGGATAGTTGACCCGCAGGCCCTCGATCCAGGGAGTTCGTTTGGCGGGCGAATCCCGATGGATCAGGACACCAGAGAGGTAGGCCCGCTCACTGCCGCTCGCATCCCGCGCGCGGACGGCGTGCGCTTCTGCCCGCTCTGGGCTTCCGGAATCTGATTCCAGGCGGGCGAGAGCGAGCCAGAGAGCGGAAGCCACCTGTTTTTCGCCGGCACGATTGAAGAGGTGGGCCGCCTTCTCCATCTCCACGTAGGCTACGCCTTGCGGATGTGTCTGGAGAGCAAGCCGCGCTACTTTGACAACGTAGTCGTTTGGAGCCCGATCGGCAAGGTTAAGCAGCGCTCCTTGAGCAATCTCACGCCAGTAGTGAGGAGAGCCCGGATCCCAAAGTCCTGCTTTCGCAGGTATGACAGCCACCGCTAGTATCACTGCGGCAGCAACTAACAGCTTCTTCATGTTCAGCCTCCCGTCTGAGTTAGGTCTTACGGTTGCCGCTAGATCGGTGAGCCGGCGGGCTTCAAAAGCACGCCGGCCGGCCCACCACATTCAGCGGCCATCCGGGTTGCCCAGACACCGGTAAGTGCGTGCACCCCAGATCACGAAGGGCGTCAGGTGTGCCGCCCTCGTATGCTTTTCATGATGGAGTAAAATTACACAGAATGCAATATAAAAGTGCATTAAAGCATTTTGACAGCAAAACAGACAGCAACATGTCTATCGTTTACAAGAATGGGCTTGTGCAATAGTAGGGGCAATGCGGAAGGACGCAAGCAAAGCGAGAACTGTCCGAACGACGATTCGGCTGACGCCCGACCTGCACAAAAGGATCAAGTCTTTTGCGCTGGATTCAGGAATCACTTTGGAGGATCTCGTCGAACGCGCACTCAAGCGCGAAGTTGAAGGCAACCGGGGACAGACTCTCAGTGGCGGGCATGCGCTAGATTTGTACGACGAACTCCGGAAAGTCCTCGACCGGTTCCATAGCGACCATGAACAGGTGCTGGGACCAGTGCGTCCGGTGATTTCCGATTCCACCGAGTGGTCGCCACTCCTTGCATACCGCTTTCTTCAGAGCGCCACATTTCCAGCAGTAATAAAAAATTCTAAACTCCAAATCGTGTGGTGTAATATGGCCTACGAGGAGCACGCCGAAAAGCCATTGGCGCAGATCAAAGGCAAGACGGCTTCGCAACTTGGACTTGTGGATGCTCAGAGCGAGAAAGTGATGGAGCAGGTTCTGTCAAGGGGCAAGGAAGTTTCCCTGGAGGAGAACGTTCAAACAAAGCGTGGTGAGCGCGTCATGCGAGTCCATCTCTTCGCCTTCAAGGACCCCAACACCAATGAAACGTACCTCGGAGACCTTAGTTTCGACTTGTCCGCGTCGGTCTCGGCGCCGAAGCACACACTGCCCCCGCCGGATTCGCAGGCCCTGCGGCTGTTCCAACCTTTTCTGGAGCAGTGTCCAACAACTTCGGTCGCGATCAAGGACAGGCATCGCCGCATCGTTTGGTGCGATTCGGTTTATCTCAGGCTGACGCCAGGACCAATGACATTGGAGGAGGTGAAGGGCAAGACTGCAGAGGAAATCTTCGGAATCGGCCCGTTCGACGCGATCACCGTAAACGATCAGGCTGTGATCGACAAGGAGCAAGCAATGCTCTTTGTTGAGAAGTTGCCGGGGCGAGGACCTCGCGCGAGTGTGAGATTTCCTATCTACAATTCCGCGAAACAGGTCCAACTGATTGGAGCAATCAGCGCGGCGTACAAACTTGAGGAACTAGACGTGCGGCCTCCCTCCACCAGGAAAAGATCCGCGTGACGATTGCCCGTACTTCTGGAGCTGAGCGTCAAGCAGAGCGCATGAAGGTCCTAAGCCCTCACCTTGGGAAATGCGAGTTCAGCACCTGCTCCGTCACCCAATCCGTAACGACCGCCTCCTCAATCGGAGCAGCGACGGTGCTCAGGCCCTCCACCGCGTCCACGAAGTTGGCGACGCAGGGGAAATGTAAGTTGCGGTGGGTGGGCCAGCTTTCCTCGCCGCCGGGGTGCTGGAGCCTGGGGCTGTTGAGGGGCGTGAGCACCATGTCGCCCTCGGTTCCGATGATCCGGAAATCGTCGCGGTCCACGCGGGAGTGCCAGCGCACATCCACCACCCCGCGGACGCCGCATTCGTACTCGATCATGACCGTAGCTGAATCTTCGACCGCCAACTGGTGCACCACATTCGAGACCTGGCCGCAGACGCGGGCGGGTTTACCGAAGAGGAAATTGAGGACATCGATGCGGTGCGATCCGATGTCGTAGAGGGGACCGCCGCCGGACATCGCGGGGTCGATGAGCCAGCCCCGATCCTCGGGCGGAGTCCAGGAATGGCAGTTGATTTCGGCGAAGACGGGTCGGCCGATGGCCCCTTCGGCGAGCAACTGGCGGGCGCGGAGTAACTTGGGGTAAGTCCGCCGGTAATAGGCGATTCCGAGGAGTTGGCCGGTGGCGATCTGGGCGTCGCGCATCGTCACCGCCTGGGCATAGTCGAGCGCGACGGGCTTTTCGCAAAGCACATGCTTGCCGGCGTGGAGCGCCGCGATGGTTTGCGGGGCGTGCATCGAGACGGGCGTGGCGATGTAGACGGCGTCGGGCGCGGCTTCGTGGAGAGCCTGGTCGAACGAGGTCCACGCAGGGACACGGTATCGCTCCGCCTTAGCGGGCGTGCGCGTGACAATGCCGCAGAGGGTGCTACGAGGCTCGTCGAGAATCGCGGGCAGGACCCGTTTGGTGGTAATGTCGCCGATGCCGACGACCAGCCAGCGCACGCTCACTTGTTGAACTCCTGGAAGGTGAGAAACATTTGGAGGAAGGAATACGCTGTGACGAGCGCGGCGAGGACCGCCAGTGCGTTCCACACCTTGTCACCCCACTCGCGCAGGTTCACGGTCCCGGCAACATAGGCGATCGCAAAGCCGCCGGCGAGGCCCCCGAGGTGAGCGGCGTTGTCGATCCGGAAACCGGGGAGCAGCCCGATGACCAGGCCGTACATGGCCCAGCGGGTGTAGTGCGTGCGGATCATCTGGCCGATGGCGGAGCCGCGGATCATGCCGAAAGCAATCATCGCGCCGATCAATCCGAAAATGCCCGCCGATGCGCCGACCGACGGGTAGGCGCTCCACCAGTAGGAGAGGCCGAAGCCCATGATCGTAGCCACGATATAGATGACCCACATGCGCGCCGCGCCATAGGTTTCCTCGACGGCGGCGCCCAGATCAAAGAGCACCCAGGAATTCATCAGGATATGAAACAGACCGCCGTGGAGAAACCCGGCCGTGATGAGCCGCCACCATTGGCCCACGGCGACGGCGGGTCCGTATTTGCCGCCGAACAGGATCAGAGTGCGCACGTCGATGTCGGTGAGCGCCCCGGTATTTCCCGAGTTCATGCTGTAGAGCATGGTGGCCGCATAGAGCCCGCTATTGAACACCAGCAGCAGCATGGTGAGGAAGCGGGCGTGGGGAATCAGCCCGCCGATGAGCCCGTCCGGACTGCGGAGGTCGATGGCGCGTGGCCCTACCTTCTGATCGCAGTAGGGGCAAACCTTGTCGTCCGCTGTGATAAATGCCCGGCAATTCGAGCACATGCGCCGTTTGTCCATTGGTTCCCTTCATTGTAGGCTTGCTACAATCGGGGTTCCGTTGACATGCCGAAGACCGAGCGGGAATACAGGGACGACATCATCAGAATTGGCCAACTGGTGTACCAGAAAGCGTGGGTCGCGGCCAACGACGGCAACATCTCAATCCGCCTGGATCAGGACCGGATCCTCTGTACGCCGACTGGGGTCTCAAAAGGGATGATGCATGCCGACGATCTCATCATTTGCGACCTGCAGGGGCGCAAGTTGGAAGGGCGCAAAGAGCGCACTTCCGAGATCCTGATGCATCTGACGATCTACGAGCAAAGGCCGGACGTCCGGGCGGTGGTGCACGCACACCCGCCCGTGGCGACCGGGTTCGCGACGGCGGGACGGCCGTTGAACGAGGCGCTGCTACCCGAAGTGATCATCGGGCTGGGGTGCGTGCCGCTGGCTGCCTACGGCTTGCCGGGCACGCCCGAGTTGACCGAGCCGATGCTCCCCTACATCCCGAAGTACGACGCCATCCTCCTGGCCAACCACGGCGCGGTCTGCTACGCGGACGACGTCTGGAAAGCCTTCTTCAAAATGGAGACGGTGGAGCACTATGCGCGGATCGCGTTGGTGGCGGAACTGCTGGGCGGGGCCAACGTTCTGCCCAGGGTGGAAGTGAACAAGCTGCTGGATGCCCGGACGCGGTATGGCATCAAGGCGAAGGTGAGCGGCGAACCCGGCTGCCCGGTGACGGCGGAGGATTCGCGCGGTGTGGAAAAATTCGAAGTGACGCGGGAAGAGTTGATTGCACTGGTGGACGAGGCGTTGCGCGCCCGCGGCGTACAGTAACGGCCCGGTCTGCGTTATTCTAGTGAGGTCCCATGGGTGAAGCACTCGGAATGATCGAAACGCGCGGTTTGGTCGCCATGATCGAAGCCGCCGACGCGATGGTAAAGGCCGCCAAGGTAAACGTGGTCGGCTGGGAGAAGATCGGCTCAGGCTATGTCACCGCGCTCGTGCGTGGCGATGTCGCCGCGGTCCGCGCCGCCACCGATGCCGGCGCCGCCGCTGCCCGCCGGGTAGGCGAGTTGATCGCGGTGCACGTGATTCCCCGGCCGCATCCGAGCCTGGAAGACGTGCTCCCCATCGGCAAAGTGCAGAACACCGGCAAGTAGTACCAGCCATGATTCTGGCCCGCGTTGTGGGCACGGTTGTCGCCACCCGCAAAGACCCTCGTCTCGAGGGGAAGAAACTCCTCATCATCCAGCCCGTGAGTCCCGAAGGCAAAGCCGAGGGCAACTACGTCGTCGCGGTCGATACCGTCTCGGCGGGAAACAAAGAACTGGTAATCGCCGTTTCCGGATCCTCAGCCCGCATGGCCGAAGGTTGCAAAGACACCCCGGTCGACACCACGATCATCGGCATTGTCGACACGGTTTCGCTCGATTCGCGCTAGAGGCCCCTATGCAATTGGGACGAGTGGTTGGACGTGTCTGGTGCACCGTCAAGAACGACAACCTTGAAGGGCAGCGGTTGTTGGTCATCCAACCGGTAACCCCGGAACTCAAGAACACCGGCAAACCTCTCATCTGTACCGATGCAGTGGGCGCCGGAGCGGGTGAACTCATTTACTGGTGCCGGGGCAAAGAGTCGAGCTTTCCGTTCTTGCCCGGAGAAGTGCCCACCGACAATACGATCGTTGCGATTGTGGACGAAATGCATGTCGACCGCAAGAAGAGGACGAGTTGACCCCATGCTGATTGCGCGCGTGATCGGAGAAGTGGTGGCGACCCAGAAGCATGCCTCGCACCATGGTCGCAAAGCCCTGCTCGTGCAACCGTTAAACCTCGATGGCTCCGACCGGGGCGATGCCGTGGTGGCGCTCGACTCGGTCGACGCCGGCGTGGGGGACCGCGTATTGCTCGTCACCGAAGGCTTTTCCGCGATGACCTCGGTAGGACGGCCCAACTCGCCGATCGACATGGCCGTCATCGGCGTGATCGACCACGTGGAACTGACGAATTAGTCGTCCTGCAAGGGGTCGGCAGCGACCGGCTTCGAGCGTTTGCGCCGGTGGCTTGGCGAGGAGTAGAGCAGCCGCGCGGCTAACCCCAGCCCCGCCAGCAGCTTGACAAGTTCCAGGGTCGAGTAGAAGCCGTGGTAGTTCCGAAAGGCCGCACGCTCCTTGCTGATCTCTCCCGGCGGAAGGAAGTCCAGCCCGCGACCCAACTCGAGGATCTGCGGCGTAATCGTCAGGTGCTGCACCGCCACAATCGCCACCATCCCGGTGACGAGCGTCATTACGAGGCGATTCCCGTTTGTGGCAAACAAAAGGAGTAGTCCAAGACCAAACCCGGTCACAATCTGGACTAGTTCCCACCAGCGAAAATAGTGGCGGTTGAGTTCCGCGGCCTGAAACCGCAGCAGACTCCGAACACGATCCTGCCCCAACTCTTCGACTTCCGCCTGAAACTCCTTGCGGGGATGAGAGATAATCTGCTGCACCGAGGTCAGATTATGCGTCGCGACCCAGCCCATGAAAATCCCGCACCCGAGCCAGAGTCCCAGCACGAGCGTGGCTAAACGCCTGGTATGCATCAGTACTAATGGTTAGCACACCGGCATAATGTCGTGATTCCTAGTACAGAACAACAAAGTACTGGGCGCTCCGGCTGGGCGTTTCTCCGAGTCGCTTATGTTACTCTACTCTTGCTTGTTTTTGTCAGTAGATTTGGCATAGGAGTTGTTGTCATGGTGAAAAGGCTAGGGTTTGGCCTCTTGGCGTTCAGCCTTCTTCTGGTGCCGGCTGGTTTCGCTGGTGTCGTCACGGAGGTGAATGCCGGTGGAACGCTGGCGACGGCCCAAGTGGTGGATATGCTTCAGTTCACCTTGCCGCAACCAGGCGGCACATTCCCCTTTGGTCCGACGCTCACGATCCAGGGCACAGGCGGGTGGGAAGACGTCGACATCTATCAACTAACGTTTGCCGCGGCGGTGACAATCATCGTGGACGTGGACGATCCGACGGGGTTTGACAGCTATGTGGCTCTCTTCGACTGGACCGGCAAGCTCATTGCGTTGAACGACGATAGCGGCGACGACCCCGGCTCATCCAGCGCCCTTCACTCATTTCTCGGCGTCTTTACCCTTCCCTCGGCCGGCACCTACTACCTGAGCGTTTCAGAAGCAATGAATCCGCCGAATGCGGCCTTCAGCGGAACGCTTTCGGAACTGTTCCGTCCCGATGGGTTCCCGGGCGGTTGGGCCGTGGAGGGGGCGCCGGTGGATTCCACCTTCTTCGCGAATGGCGAGGAAGGGCAGGATCCCTATACGCTGCACATCAGCCAGACTCCGGAACCCAGTTCGCTCGTACTGCTGGCGCTGGGTTTGGCGGGCGTCGCGCTGGGCGCCCGCCGCCGCAAGCGTTCCTAGCGCAGTCTGACCGGCTTACCGCCCTGCTCTTTACTCTTTTGGGCGGCATCCATAAACGCGAATATTTCAAGCGTCTCCTCGTTCGCGACCGGAAGCGGCCCACCCTGGAAGAACTTCACCACCTCCCGCAGCATCGGCGTATAACCCGCCCGCATCTTTGGCGTGCTCTGCGTCGTGGTCTTTCCGCGGAACACGATCGCGCCGTAGTCGCTATACGGTTTGCCCGTGCGTACCATGCCGATCCGCCCGTCGCTCCACTTGCAGGTGACCACGTCGCCATCGGCGGCGGAAACGCGAGTCGCTTCCGTACAACCGGGACCCATCAGGGTGAACAGCATCTCCACCGGGTGAATGGCGTACCAGGAGAGGTCGAGATAGTGGGTCTTCTCCTCGGGTCCCGGACCCCAGGTCAATACGGACTTCGTGTCGGGAAACTTCATCGTCGTGCCGATCTCGCTCCAGCGCAGGCTCGACGCACTGAACCACCGGATGCCCGACTGCTTCGCGATTCGGTCGATCTCGCGCGCGTCTTCTAGCGTGCCGGCGAGTGGTTTGTCGATAAACACCGGTAACTTCTTCCCGGCGGCCGCGATTTCCTTAAACTGCGGCAGGTGCTTGCGCCCGTCGACACTCTCGAGCAGGATCGCATCCACTTTGCCCACCAGCGTCTTGATGTCGGGCACGATCTCGATGCCCCACTTCTCCGACAGTTCCTTGGCGTAGTTGTCCACGCGGGTGGCGGAACTGGAGATATCCGGGCTACCACCCTTGAAGGCCGCCACAATCTTCGCTCCCGGGATGTGGTCCGGGCTCGAGGGGTCGTTCAGCACCTTGCTGAATGCCGAAACGTGCGACGTGTCGGTGCCGATAATCCCTAATTTCAAATCCGCCGCGCTGGCCAGAGCCGCGCCGCCTAACAGACATAGAAGTCTCGTCCAGTACATCACTCCACTATACTCATCGCATGTACACACGGCGTGGCCTCCTGCAAATGGTGGCTGCTTCAGCGGCATTGCCGGCTCCCCATACACCGGATTGGCGCAACATCACCACGGGCGCCGTCATCCCCGACGAAAGCTACTCGGACCAGCCTTACGTCGTCATCACTAATGACGGCAACTGGCTTTGCGTACTCACGACTGGCCGAGGTGTGGAGGGGCAGGGTGGCCAGCACATCGTGTCGACCATCAGCACCGACAAGGGCAAGACATGGTCGGCATTGGTGGACATCGAACCGGCCGACGGGCCGGAAGCGTCGTGGGTAATGCCGCTGAAAGTGCCCTCGGGGCGGATCTACGTCTTCTACACCTACAACCGGGACAACTTGCGTCAGGTGAATTCGAACAATCCGGCAATAGGACGCCGCGTGGACACAATGGGCGCCTACATGTTTAAGTATTCGGACGACCATGGCCGCACATGGTCGCGCGAGCGCTACGAGATTCCCATGCGGAACATGCGGATCGACCGCGAGAATACCCATGCTGGCAAGGTGCGGTTTTTCTGGGGCGTGGGCAAGCCGATCGTGTCGCAGCGCGGCTACGCGATATTCGGCTTCGCCAAAGTGGGCAAGTGGGGCGACCCCGGAACGATGGTCGAGTCGCAAGGGTGCTTCCTGCGCTCGGACAACATCCTCACCGAGCGCGACCCGCGCCGTATTCGCTGGACGCTGCTGCCCGACGGCGATGAGGGTCTCCGCGCCCCCAAAGGTCCCGTAAGCGACGAGGCGAACCTGGTCGAATTGAGCGATGGCTCGCTTTACGCCACCTACCGCACGATTGACGGCTACAATTGCCACGCCTACTCCCGCGACAAAGGCCATACGTGGACACCGCCGGCCTATGCCACCTACACTCCCAACGGAAGGCGCATCAAACATCCCCGCGCGGCGAACTTTGTCCGCAAGTTTTCTAACGGCAAGTTCCTTCTCTGGTTCCACAACCATGGCGGCGAAGCAGCCCATACGCCGGAGTGGACCAACAACCGCACGGGCTACTATCGCAATCGGAACCCCGGCTGGATTTGCGGCGGCGTCGAGCGCGGCGGGCTCATTCACTGGTCGCAGCCGGAGATTCTCCTATACGACGACGACCCCGCGATCCGCATCTCGTACCCGGACTTTGTCGAAGACAACGGCCGGTTCTACATCACCGAGACGCAGAAGGATGTAGCGCGCGTGCATGAGATCGACCGCGCGCTGCTCGATGGCGTCTGGAACGACTCGTCCAGCGTCAGCCGGCATGGATTGATCGTCGAGCACAGCGGCGCGGGGCGGGTGGACCTGCCGCGCTTGCCCGGCAGCTTCTCGCTCGACTTCTGGGTGCGCTTCAAAGAGCTCACTCCCGGCCAGGTATTGCTGGACAGTGGCGGTATCACGCTGACAACGTCGGACCGGTTCACGCTGCAGCTTGCGCTGAACGACGGACAGCGAACGGCGGCCTGGGATAGCGACCCGGGCACGCACCCCGGAACGTTGCGCGTCGGGCAGTGGCAGCATGTGGCGGCCATCGTCGACGCGGCTCCGCGCATCATCTCGTTTGTCATCGACGGCGAATTCAACGACGGCGGCGCGGTGCGCCAGTATGGCTGGTCGCGGTACGACCGGCAACTGGGCGAACTGGCAGCGGGACAGGCACAAGTAGCGCCGAAACTGTACGGAGAGTTGGGCGCGCTGCGCTTCTACAATCGCTACTTACGGACCGCCGAAGCCGTAGCGCACTTCCGGGCGGGGCGGGCGTAACCAGTGACGGTCTGGCGAGAGTATCACGAAGCGACCAAACACACCCCGGAGCGGCTGCGGGCTCATCCACATTATCTGGATTGGGCGAACATGCCCGCGCCGTTCCGGCATTACGAAGGCGCGCCTATCGTCGATCTGCCCGCCGGCGCTCCACCGCCCGATGCCGCGGCCCTGGCAGTGCTCCGCGGGGAGTTCGGCCGCCGTAACACCACGGGCGTTTGGGAACTGCTGTCGCAAATCCTGTTTCACAGCGCCGCGATCAGCGCCACGAAGGTGGTCCCGCAATCCGGCTACCGGTATGCCCTCCGGGTGAATCCGTCCTCCGGCAACCTGCACCCCACCGAGTTTCATATCGGCACCCACGAAGGTCTCTATCACTACCGCGCATCGGCCCACGACCTGGAGCAGCGGGCGCGGGGCGACTTCACGTTTGGCCGTGGCGACGTCGTCTTTTTCCTGACATCGATCTTCTGGCGCGAGGCCTGGAAGTACCGCCAGCGCGCCTATCGCTACTGCCTGCATGATCTGGGGCATGCCTGGGAAGCGCTCTCCTTGTCGGCCCGCGCCTCCGGCTACGACTTGCACGCCGCGCTGGATTTCGACGACGACGCGCTCGCGCGGGATCTGCGTTTGCCTGGGGACGAGGCGCCGCTGCTCATCGCGGCGCTGTCGCCACCACCGCGCGAGGCCGATTGGTACACCACGACGCCGAACCCGCTTTCCGCGGAGATCATCGGCTATCCGTTGATCGAGCGCATCCACGAATCGACCAAACTCGCC
>JAEUQD010001045.1 GCA_016789925.1 Bryobacterales bacterium
GGCAATGCGCCCTGGAATTCCGAATCTATCCTTAGCGATCTCCCGAAACCGTCCTGAACCGCCCGGTTGTCCTGGTCCGGCCAAGACACGGAGTCGATACTGTAACGCCTTAGGTTACATTTGAACTTGGCGGTCAAGAGATTCCTTCACGAAGGGCTCGAACAGTTCTTTGTTACCGGCGCGACCTCGGGAATTCAGTTCCAGCACGCTGCTCGATTGCGATTGATCCTCGGCCGTCTCAACGTGTCCACCAACCCGCGAGACATGAATTTGCCTGGCCTTGATCTCCACGAACTTCGCGGGACCCGGAAGGGTACTTGGTCTGTCAAAGTGAGCGGTAACTGGCGTGTCACATTCTCCTTTGCCGGAAGCGATATCGATCGAGTTGACTACGAAGACTACCACTGAGGTGAAAACAATGATGCACAATCCGCCGCACCCGGGTGAGGTCCTGAGAACACTTTGCCTGGAACCCCTGAACCTGACGGTTACTGCCGCCGCCCGCTCACTTGGCGTCAGCCGCAAAACGCTCTCGTCGATCCTCAACGGACACGCCGGCATCAGCCCGGAAATGGCGGTCCGCCTCTCCATCGCATTCGACACGAGTGCTGAAAGTTGGCTCAACCAGCAGCTTCAGTATGACCTCTGGCATGCGGAAAAGAACCGCAGGCGGCTGCGGGTCACGAAACTGACGGCCGCTTGACCCCGCCCCCCTTTACGAATACGGGATCCCCTTGGCCTGCATGATTCCGATCATGTACCCAAACGCGAAGATCTTCCCGTTGAACGCATACCCCGGCCTATCGTTCGCCTCCCCTTCTAAGGTCGGTGCATGGTCGGGCCGCATCGGCCCGTTGAATCCGCCATTGCCGTAGATCTCGAGCATCCGCACCATGTCGGTGGGGCCGTTATCGTGGAAGGTCTCCCGCAGATAATCCTGATTGCCTTGGATATCCCGGAAATGCACAAAGAAGATCTTCTTCTGCGCCAGCCACTCTTCGGCCAGTTTATAAATATCCTCGCCCATAGCGACAAAGTTGGCCTGGCAGAAGGTCACGCCGTTCACCGGGCTCGGATACATATCCATTACGCGCCGGAAGTTGGCCGCGGAAACGAGAATCCGGCTGATGCCGCGCAGTTTCTTGCGCGGAGGATCATCCGGATGCAGCGCCATGTTCACGCCTTCGGCGGCCGCCACCGGCATCACCGCCCTGAAGAAATAGTTGAGGTTCGCCCACAACTTCTCTTCCCCGACTTCGCCCCACTGTGTGGGCCCTTCGGCCTCGGCCACGTTCGCGTCAAACTCGCTGGTGAGCGCGCCGCCGCGTTCCGGCAACCGTACATTGGTCCGGTACCACCCTAATCCGGCCATCCAGTTGTAACAGAGCATCCGCACATTCACCGCGGCCAGCGCCTTCACGCACGCCACGTAATTCTCTATTTCTTCGTCCCTGCCGGGCAGCCCCAGCTTGATCTTCTCGGCCGGCACCGGATGGCTCTCCACCCCGGCAAACGTCAGTCCAGCCGACGCCAGGTCAGCCTTGATCTTCCGCAAAGCAGGCAGATACTCAGTGCGGGGCACCTTGGCCAAGATGCCGTTGACGCTCACAATTGCGTGATTGACGCCCACCTGGCGCGCCTGGCGCCAGCGCGCGGTCTCACCGGGATTCAGGATTTCCGACAGTTGAATGCCCGGTCTGTCTGACCGCGGAATGCGGGCCGCGGCGAGGCCGAGCGGGGCTTGCAAGCAGTAGCGGCGAGAGATGTTGATCATAAATCCTCTATACGAGCATCATACCTGAAACTAAATATTTATAAACATCAATAAATTTCTTTCATTCTTGTGGTCCGATCTGAACAATCCTCGGGTAGAATCCTCTCATGAGCTTCAGGTTGAAGACCCTGTTTCTAGTCTTGTCCGCCTCCACTCTCCTCCCGCTGTGGGGGCAGGAATTCCGTGCCACCATCTCCGGCCAGGTCACCGACCCTTCAGGCGCTCCCATTCCCGGCGCCAAGGTGGTCGTCACCAGTCTGGAACGTAAAGTACCCTATGACGCCATTACCAATGAGACAGGCCGCTATCTCACCCAGTTCCTGCCGCCCGGCGCCTATTCCATGTCGGTGGAAAAGGAAGGCTTCAAAAAGGCATCGCGAGCTGAGATCTCGCTCCAGGCCGTTGATCGCCTGGCCATCGACTTCCGTCTCGAGTTAGGGTCGGTCAGCGACAGCGTCACCGTGACCAGCGAGATCTCGCTGTTACAGACCGAGTCAGCTTCGCGTTCCGGCACCATCGAGCAGAAGCTGATCAACGACATTCCCGTCTCGGGCCGCAATGCATTCCAATTTCAATATTCGTTGCCCGGAGTCATCAAAGCGTCCAACTACTGGGGTTCGTACGAACTCTACGCCTTCGGCAACATCAACAGCGTCGCCATCAACGGGGGCCGTGTCGGCGAAAACGAGATCCTGGTCGACGGTATCGCCTCCACGCGCGGCAGCCGTTCGGCTACCTTTGCCCCGTCGCTCAACTCGTTGCAGGAAGTCAACATTCTTACCAACTCCTACGACGCCACTTACGGGCGTTTCGGCGGCGGTGTCACCAGCTTCACGCTCAAGACCGGCACCAACCGCTTGCATGGCGAATTGTACGAATACCTGAAGAACGACAACATTCAAGCCAACGGATACTCACGCAACTCCATCGGGCTGAAGCAGCCGGAGTTCAAGAACAACACATATGGCTTTACCGTCGATGGCCCCGTCTATATCCCCAAGCTGTTCGACGGCCGCAACAAGCTGTTCTTCATGCTCTCCAACGAGACGCTGAGCGA
>JAEUQD010000984.1 GCA_016789925.1 Bryobacterales bacterium
GGCGCACCGTCGCGTTCGAGCAGGTGATAGCGGTCCAGCCGCTGCTGGTCGAGCCTTAGAATCTCAAACGGCACACCCCACGTTTTCAAAAGGGCCGCCACGACATTCAGTTCACTGCCCCCTTCCAGCACCGTGCTCGAAGGGTCCGCCCACTGTTCACCCGCCACCACCAAAATCCGATGTGCCGGCGTCGCCGCCGCAAGGTGACCCACCAGGAAAACGACCGGGAGAAGACGTAGCATATTGTTACCAGGAGAACACGGGCAGCAACTGCGTGCGTGCGAGACGTGGGTAAACTGTGAGTTGAGGGAACCCGAGTGGAGTTATTGCCGTCTGGAGGGGCGCCGCGCAGGGCGGTTCTGCTTATGCCGCTGGCGTTCGCCGGTCTCATGGCAACGCTGTATCGCAAGGAGAGAAAGATGCCTGACCCGACAGCCGATGGAGCCGGGCCCGAGGTGGACGTGGTGGACATCGCCGATAACGGCGAGCGGCGGGGCGTTGTTCACAGCCGGAAAGTGGTGAAAAGCGAAGCCGAATGGCGGGCCCTACTGGCTTCGGACGAATTCGCGGTGACGCGGCAGAAGGGGACCGAGCGGGCGTTCACTGGCCGCTATTGGAAGACGCACGAGCACGGTCTCTACCGCTGTGTGTGCTGCGGCACGGCGTTGTTCCGTTCGGAAGAGAAGTTTGATTCGGGCACGGGCTGGCCCAGCTTCTGGACTCCGGCGGCGGAAGAAAACGTGCGGACGGAAACCGATCGATCACTGTTCATGGAGCGCGTGGAGGTGCTGTGCAGGAAGTGCGACGCGCACCTGGGTCATGTGTTCCCGGATGGTCCGGCGCCGACGCATTTGCGGTATTGCATCAACTCGGCGGCGCTGCGGTTTGTGAAGGGGTAGATCGAAAACCTACCGATCCCCCAGCAACTGCACGCCGCGGACGCCGGCGAGGCGGATGCGGAATAGACCTCCGGGCGATTTGCCTTCTTCCATGAGCGCGCCTGTAATGTAGAGCGTGTCACGCCGCGGTCCTCCGAAGGCGACGTTGCTGGTGGTGAGGTTGCCGCCGGGATAGCGGCGAATCACGGCGCCGCGGCGGTCCACGACTTGCACCTGGCGCATGCCCCAGTGCGCGACATAGAGGTTGCCCGCTTCATCCAGGCACATGCCGTCCGGCAGGTTGTTGATCTGCCCTTCGCCCTTCTGAGGCAGCTTTGCGAACTCACGCGGTACGGACACGCGCCCGGGCTCCGACACATCGCACACGTAGACGACGTTCCGCAGGCTGTCGCCGAATAGCAACTGCGACCCGTCCGGCCTCAGAACAATGCCGTTCGGCATCGGGAAGCCGCTGGCGCACAGCATCACGTCGCCCTTTGGCGACACGTAATGCACCGTGCCGATGGGCTTGTCCACCGTCGACCCTCCGCCGGGGTCTGTGAAGTAGAACCCGCCTTTCGGGTCGAGCGTGCAGTCGTTAGGACCGCGCAGCGGTTTGCCGTCGCACGCCGAGGCCGCCTTCCCGATAACCTTGCCGTTCGCATCCAGGTGCAGGACGGCGTGCTGGGACGCGTCGCACACGATGTGCGTGCCGTCAGGCAGGACCTTGTGCCCGTTCGGCGCTCCTGTTTCAGCCCAGGTGACCGGCTTACCATCGCGCCCTACCCGTGAGATGAATCGCCCATGCGAGATGTAAGCGTTTCCGGCACGGTCGAACACAATCCCTTCGCAGTAGGACGGGACGGTGCAAACCTGTTCGATCTTCACTTCCGATTCCACGGGCAGAGTAGCGGCGAGGAGAGGAGAAGCGGCGGAAAAGAGGAGATCGCGACGAGTCATTTTTAATGCCAGTCTACTTGTCAAGTTCGAGGACCGGAAGTACCCGGCAGTTAGGGGTTTACCGAATAGAACTGCTGCCAGGGACCGAGGTGGGGGTAATGGCGGCGGCTCCGCACAAGTTCGGCGACCTGGCGGACGTGGCCGAGGTCGTGAAATACCCACTCGTGGAGCAGGTTCGCTAGCACGAGATCACCCAGCTTCGAATGCCGCCCCGGGCGCTCCAAACTGGCAGGACCCAGCGTGCTCAGGACGGCGAGGCTGGCTGCCCGTTCGGCCGTGAAGTCCTCCAGTGCGGCGACGAGGGTGCGGCCGGTGTAAGCACCGGCTGCCGCGAATTCGTCGGGATCGTAGGCTTCCAGCAGCGGGTTGTCCTCGCGGAGGATGCGCTCGGCGCGCAGCCGGAAGCCCAGCGCCTCGACATGAATCAGGTGGCCGAGTACCTCTTCGACGGACCAGCGTCCGGGCGCGGGCTGCCAGCCATAGTCGGCAGGATCGAGCGTCGCTGTGAGTTCACGCAACAAGGTGGGCGTTGCCCGTAGCGGACTCAAGATTCTGTCCATCTTCTACTGAACCTGCCCGGGAGCCGGGCCGCCGCCTGACGGTTCCAGGTGGATCTCGCCAAACGTTGCTTCGTACTGTTGGATGTGCTGCGTCAGCAAGTTGGCCAGGATCTTGGCGTTCTGGGGACTCAGATAGACGCCCTGAAAATTGACGATGTTGACGGTGTCGGGCGTGGTCTGGCTGAAGGTGCCGAACATCAGCAGAAAATCGTAGAGACTCATCCGCACCTGGAGCGAGTTGGCGTAGTTCTCCCGGTAATCCGCCGTGTTGGCGATGTTCAGTTTGGCCGCCGGAGGGGCCTGAAAGCTCATACTTCCACCTTTCGCGTGGCGTTGTTCCACTTTAACGTTCTCCCTTGCCGTAGAGAATCCATGGCCATGCACAGGACGATATTCGTGGCCTGGCCGGCTTCGACGGGGGCGTTGGGCTCCTTGCGCGACCTGACGCATTCGAGGAAATTCCGGATGTGTGAGATGCCGGCGAACTTGAAGCTGCCGGGCTGCTTGTTTTCCTGGCTGGGCTTCATTTCGAGGGCGTTCGACTCGGGGTAGACCATCCACCACTCGCGGCCCACGTCGAAGCGGGCCTTGTCGCCATGGAACTCCTTTTTCTGGTCGTTGTAGAGGGCATAGCGCATGGCCTTATAGCCGAGAGTGAAGACACCGAAGTAGTTCTCAGGGGCTTCCCAGGTAATGGTGGCGGTTTCGGGGACCTCGAATTCGCTGATCTGGGGCTTACCGCCGGTGCAGGTGACCTTGATCGGATACTTCGAGTTCATGTACCAGAGGATGGCGTCGACGACATGGGCGGCCTGGCCGACGAGGAGACCGCCGGAGTAGTCGAAGAACCAGTACCAGTTACGGAAGCGCATGGGGTCAAGGGCACGCTTGGGGGCCGAGCCAAGCCACTGGTTCCAGTCGAGCTTGCCCTTGAGTTCGAACGGGCGGGGCTTAGAGGTGTTGTTGTACCACCAGGAATTGACGAGACGGACTTCGCCGCAAACGCCGGAATCGATCACCTTCTTGCCCGCCATGAACAGTTCGGAACTGCGGCGCTGGGTGCCGACCTGGACGATGCGCTTTGTCTTCCGCGTGGCGTCGATCATGCGAAAGCCTTCGTCGATGGTGTGGGCCATGGGCTTCTCGACATAGACGTCCTTGCCGGCATGGACGGCGTCGATGGTCATTTGAGCGTGCCAGTGGTCGGGGGTGGCGACGATAACGGCGTCGACGCCCTTGTCGTCGAGAAGGCGCTTGTAGTTGTCGAACGACTTTGCGCCGGTGCTGGCCACCTTCAGGCCTTCCTGAAGATTGGGCTCGTAGATGTCGCAAACGGCGTTGACGTTGGCGCCAAGTTCCTTGAAATCTCCAGTGAGGTAGCGGCCGCGGCCACCTGCGCCGATCAACCCGACGTTGACACGATCATTGGCTCCCATTATGCGCGAGGCGCTCAGCGCGGTCGAAGTAAGAAAAAGACGGCGGTTCATGGATCAGTCCTCCAGGATGACTCTTCTGTCTTCTACCCGGAACCTGCCGGATAGGACGATGCGAATGGCTTCGCTGTAAATTCTATGCTCTTCCGCAAGGATACGCGAGGAGAGAGTTTCGGCGGTGTCGGTGGGAAGCACATCCACGGGCGCTTGCAGGACGATTGGCCCGTGGTCCAGGTGCTCGTCGACAAAGTGGACTGTGCAGCCGGTGACCTTCACGCCGTACTCGAAGGCCTGGTGCTGCGCATCCAGGCCCGGGAACGCAGGCAACAACGACGGGTGAATATTGAGGATGCGCATGGGGAAGGCGCGGATGAACGGCGGGCTGAGTAGCCGCATGTATCCGGCCAGGCAAACCAAGTCCACCTGGTGGTCGTTCAGTTCGCCGATCAACTGAGCGTCGTAGGCTTCGCGGTCGATTCCCTTGGATGGCAGACAGATGGCCTTCAAACCCAGCTCACGCGCGATCTCCAAGCCGGCAGCCGATTCGCGGTTGGCGATGACGATGGCGATTTCTGCATCGGGGATGTTGCCGGCGCGGATGTTGCGGGCGATGGCTTCGAAGTTGGAGCCTCGTCCGGAGATGATAATGCCGAGGCGCTTCATCGATAAACCACGCGTTTCCGTTTGGCGGCGATCACCTGGCCAATCCGCCAACTCCCCGGGAGCAGGCTGAGCGCCTTGCGCTCATTGGACACGGCAACAATCATACCTACCCCAAGATTGAAGGTGCGGCGGTAGTCGTCGAGGGCGACGTTGCCGATTTGACGGAGCGATTCGAAGACGGGCGGGATGGTCCAGGACTTGGTGTCGATTTCGGCGGCGAGGCCATCGGGCAGCATGCGCGGAGTGTTTTCGGTAATGCCGCCACCGGTGATGTGCGCCGCGCCTCTCAGCAGCTTCGCTTTCTTGAGCAGGCGCAATTCGGTCGCATAGCTGCGATGCACCTTGAGCAACTCTTCCCCCACAGTGCAGCCCCATTCCGGAATGCGCGTGCCCACCGTGTGGCCGGCCACGTCGAACAGCAACTTGCGCGCCAGCGAATAACCGTTCGTGTGGAGCCCCGTGGATGGCAACGCGATCAGCGCATCACCCGCCTGGATATTCGTTCCGGTGAGCAGTTGTTTCTCTTCCACCGCGCCCACAATGAACCCGGCGAGGTCGTAGTCGCCTTCCGAGTAGAGGCCCGGCATCTCGGCCGTTTCGCCGCCGATCAACGCGCAGCCGTTCGCCTTGCATCCGCGGGCGATCCCTTCAATCACCTGCGCCGTAACCACCGCCGACAGCTTGCCGGTGGCGAAGTAGTCGAGGAAGAACAGCGGCTCGGCGCCTTGCACCATGATGTCGTTGACACAGTGGTTCACAAGGTCCTCGCCGATGGTGTTGTGGCGCTGAGCCGCGATGGCGACCTTGAGTTTGGTGCCGACGCCGTCGGCGGAACTAATGAGCACCGGCTGTTTCAATCCCCGCAGCCGGAAGGCCGCGCCGAAACTGCCGATTCCAGTCAACACATCCGGTGAAAACGTGTTGCGCACGAGGCGCTTGATCCGCGCCACGGCGCGATTCGCTTCATCGATGTTCACACCCGCGTCTGAGTAAGAGATAGCCATACAATCAGGGACTCTTCATGATAGCGGCTGCGTGGTATGCTCGGGCCTGGAGGATTCCTCATGAATCTCGCAGACCTGATTATGCAGGCGCAGGGCGGCGGCGCGGTACGGCAGTTGAGCGAGCAGTTCGGTTTGGGTGAAGATCAAACGCAAAGCGCTATCTCGGCCCTGCTGCCGATGCTCACGGGCGCGCTACGTCAAAACGCGTCGAGCGAAGGCGGGCTGGAAGGGCTGTTGGGTGCTCTCCAGTCGGGCCATCACGAACGCTACGTCGACGACCCGTCCAGCCTTGCCTCGCCTGATACCGTGGCCGATGGCAACGGCATCCTCAGCCATCTGTTCGGTAGTAAGGAAGTCAGCCGCGAAGTGGCTAACCGGGCCTCGGCGCAAACCGGCATTGGCTCGGACGTTCTGAAACAGATGTTGCCTCTTGTTGCCAGCATGGTGATGGGCGGCCTCAGCAAGCAGACATCGCAAGGCGCGGCTCTGGGACAGTCCGCCGGGGGCGGCGGCATCCTCGACATGCTCACACCGATGCTGGACAGTAACCGGGACGGCTCCGCCGTCGACGACATCCTCGGCATGGCGGCACGCTTCTTTACAAGGTGAGCCTCCCATCACTCGATGACCTGCTAGCCCGAGGACTGTACTCGGAGGCGCTCGACCAACTTCGGAAGAGCGTTACACCCGATGAGTACGGAGGCCAGTGGCCTGCTTTGGGCGCGGCGTGTTATTCGGTGGCCTCCGGCCTTCAGCGCAAGGATCCCAACGGCGCGGCCTTCTTCTATGGTCAGGCGCGCGATTTCTATGCCCGGTACGCCTCCGGTGCCACGAGTGGCGGTGAAGGTTCGGCCCGGATGCTCGATGTGCGCCGGGCGGAGGAAGCGTTGCGCGACCTGGGGCGGAAGACCCGACCAGGACCCGACGAAGTTGGTTTCACCGCCGCCTATTGCGCGCGTGTGCCCGTGGGCGAAGACATCGTTCGACTTCTCCAGCGCCAGTTGGAGACATTTGGCACCGAACTCCGCGGCATGCATAGTTCCCGGCGTCACCACCGGTACGACTGGAACAAATGGAGCGTGGCTGAACTGGTGGGCCACATCAACGACTGTGAGCGGGTGTTCGCCTACCGCGCCCTCCGCTTTGGCCGCGGTGACACGACGCCGTTACCCGGTTTTGACCAGGACCCTTGGGTGGCCGAATCTCATGCCGATAGGCGTGATTGGGATGATTTGGTGAATGAATGGGACGATGTGCGCCGCGCCTCGCTGTCCCTTTTGAAGTCACTGCCCCCGCAGGCTTGGCTGCGCCGCGGTACCGCCTCAGGTGTCGAACTCAGTGTTCGCGCGCTGGCCAATGCGCTATGGGGTCACGTTGACCACCACTTGGCCGTGTTGCGAGAACGCTACCTTAGCTGACCTTGGATTCCATTCTGCGCTGGAGCGCCTGGACCAGCCTGTCGTGGACCGCCGACGGAATCTCCTGAGCCTCCATGCCCTTGTAGATCTGTACCGTCTGCTTGGTAGTGTCGTAAATGACCCAACAGTTGGGGCAGGCTTTCACATGCGCCTCCAACTGCTGCCGCGTTTCCGGGTCGGCGGTCTGGTCCAAATACTCGTTGAGCCAACCGAGAAAATCTTTACAGGTAAGCAAAGACGTCGTCTCCCTTTCGCTTAAACTGGCGGGTAAGTTTCTCTCTCAACTGAAGGCGCGCGCGCAACAAGCGGCTCTTTACCGCCGGAATAGTCAACCCCAGCACTTCCGCCGTGTCTTCGGTCGACATCTCCTCCACATCGCGCAACTGAAATACTGTCCTGTACAACGGAGCAAGCCCTGCGATCGCCTCGTCCAAAATGCGTCGAAGCTCCGTCTGCGAATACCGCTGCTCCGGAGTGTTCTCCCAAACCGCGATTTCCCGGACAACCTCTTCTTCGCCCGTTTCCACCGGTTCGTCCAGCGACACCTGCTTGTCGGACTTGCGCTTCCGCAACTTCATCAACGACTCGTTGACGGCAATCCGCACCAACCACGTATAGAACTTCGAATTCCCTTCAAATGAGTCCAGATGAGTGAAGGATTTCATGAAGACTTCCTGAAGCACGTCCTCCGCGTCTTCCTGATTTTGCGTGATGTTCCGGGCCAGCCGAAATATCTTCCGCTCATAGCGCGTGATCAGTTCCGTAAACGCGGAGACGTCACCCGATTTGGCCTGTTGAACAAGTGTGCCTTCGGTATTGAGTTCCGCTGCCGCTTGCGGTTGTGTCATTGAGTTGTGCCGGAAGTCGCCTCCCGTCACTATGTTACCTTGCATTGGCGTTGGCAGCGGGCCTTCCAAACCCCTTCTGTGGATGCGTCACATGTTACGCTGGATTCACAGCACTTTTCCCAAAGATGAGTCAAATTACCATTACTTTGCCCGACGGTTCGAAAAAAGAGGTCGCGCCGGGTACCCCTCCAATCGAGATCGCCCGTTCGATCAGCCAGCGGCTGGCTGACGATGCCTTGGTCGCCCGCGTCAACGGCGACCTCGTTGACCTTTCCCGTCCCATCACCACTGACGCCACGCTCTCCATCCTCACCACCAAGAACGCCGAAGCCATCGAGGTGTACCGCCACTCGACTGCCCACCTGCTGGCGGCCGCCGTTCTCGAACTATTCCCGGAAACGAAGCTGGGTATCGGCCCGCCGACCGATGCTGGCTTTTACTACGATTTCGAACGCGATTCCCCCTTCACACCCGAGGACCTCGAAAAGATCGAGGCGAAGATGTGGGAAATTCAGGCACGCGACTATCCCTACGAGCGCGTGATGACCAACAAGGGCGAAGGGATGAAGAAGTACGGCGCGGAAGGCGCCTGGATGAAGTGCCAGCTGATTGATGAAAAAGCCGACGAGTGGTTCAGCGAATATACTCTCGGACCCCATTTCATCGACTTCTGCCGTGGTCCCCACGTTCCCTCCACGAAACGCATCAAGGCGTTCAAGCTATTGCAGGTTTCCGGCGCCTATTGGAAGGGCGACGAAAAAGGTGCGCGGCTACAGCGCATTTACGGCACGGCTTTCTTCACCAAGAAGGAACTCGACGACTACCTCCATCAGATCGAGGAAGCCCGCAAGCGTGACCACCGCAAGCTCGGCAAAGAACTCGATCTGATTTCGATTCAGGAACTTGCCGGACCGGGCCTCATCTTCTGGCACCCCAAAGGCGGCCTCATCCGCAAACAGCTCGAAGACTGGATGCGCGACCAATACTTGGCCCGCGGTTACTCCTTGGTCTATACGCCGCACGTCGGCCGCTGGCAGCTCTGGGAAACCTCCGGCCACGCCAATTTCTACGCCGAGAACATGTTCGATCGCATGGAACTGGACGACGCGGAGTACCAGCTCAAGCCGATGAACTGCCCGTTCCACATCCTCATCTACAAGGACCGGCTCCGCTCCTACCGCGAACTTCCCGTCCGCCTCGGTGAGTTGGGCACCGTCTACCGTTACGAGCGGTCTGGCGTGCTGCACGGTTTGTTGCGTGTGCGCGGCTTTACCCAGGACGATGCCCACATCTTCTGCACGCCTGACCAGATTGAAGACGAGATCGTCAACTGCCTCCAATTCGCCGTCGATGTGCTTCAGACCTTTGGTTTTGACAAATACGAATGCGAGGTCTCGACCTGGGATGGCGGTGCTTCCGGCAAGTACGACGGTTCGCCGGAGCAGTGGCAACTGGGCGAACGCGCCCTCGCCAATGCCTGCACCCGCCTAAACATCGATGCCAAAGTCATGACCGACGAAGCCGCCTTCTACGGTCCCAAAATCGACGTCAAACTCGTCGACGCCATCGGCCGGAAGTGGCAGCTTTCCACTGTCCAGTTCGACTTCACGCTGCCCCGCCGCTTTGAACTCGAGTACATCGCCGAAGACGGCAAAGCGCACCA
>JAEUQD010001020.1 GCA_016789925.1 Bryobacterales bacterium
GGTTGGCGGCCGCCCTGGCTTTTGGCATAGCCTCACTGGGTTTCATCTCAATCCCCGACAGACCCCAGTACGCATCGGCAATTCCGACATACGCCAATGCATACTGCGGGTCGAGATCGAGGGCCTGACGAAACAGGTTTAGCGCTTTGCGAAGATCCGGTGCACTCGCGCGAACGAACGCCTGCCGACCTCGCAAATAGAGTTGGTAAGCTTCGGCGTTCTGCGTTGCAGGCCGGGTCCTCGTGGCACTCTCAGTTTTCGCGCTTGACCTGAGTTTCCCCCCGACGGCCTTTACGATCTCGCCTTCGATGCGGAGAATATCGTCGGGACCCCCTTCATACTGCTGTCCCCACAGTTGCGTCTGCTGCACGGCATCGACCAACTCCGCCTGCACACGCAAGCTGCCAGCACGCCGGGACAAACGTCCGAGTACAACCTTGTCCACCCCAAGCTCCGCGCGAAACTTTTCGATGTTCGGCTCACGGTTTTTGTAGGTAAACGCGGTCGCTCGCGGCAGGACGCGAAACGATCCCATCCGTGAGAGCGAGTTGATGATTGACTCGGATAGGCCATCCGCCAGATACTCCAGTTCCGCGTCTTTCGAAACGTTCACAAAGGGCAGAACCAGTACGGCCGGCACAGCTTCGGTTCTGCGCGTACCCAACCCTTTCCATAACAGTGCTCCAGCGGCAGCGATCACTATCACCACGGCTCCGACGGTCAGCGCTGTCCGGCGAGAAAAATCAAGACGCGAGGCGGACCAGTGCTGCAAAACGTCCGCCACCTCTTCCGCGCTCTGAAACCGCGCCGCAGGGTCCTTACGCAAGCACTTCCTGATGATGTCCCGCAACTTCTTCGGAACTGTGTGATTCAGCGATTCCGGCTCACCCCGAACCACAGCCGCCACAACCGAAATAGCCGAATCCCCCACGAACGCGCGCCGCCCGCAGATCATCTCGTACAGTACACATCCGAAACTGAACAGGTCCGACCGCGCATCCACCGGCTTTCCTTCCGCCTGCTCCGGACTCATATAGGCCAGCGTCCCCACCACTGTCTGCCCACCGGTCGTTTGCGTGCGCGACCTGACGGCATCTCCATCCGCTAATGGCTGTTGCTGTTGTTGCCTGGCGATTCCGAAGTCCAGCAGCTTCGTCCCCGTCGGCGTCAGCATAATATTCCCAGGCTTCAGATCACGATGCACGATCCCCGCCGCATGCGCGCACGCCAGCGCCTCCAGTACCTCAACCGCAATCTTTCGCAACTCCTCAAACCCCAGCGGACCCGACTCCAGCCGTTTCGCCAGTGTTTCCCCCTCCAGATACTCCAGCACCAGGTAATCGCGCCCGCCATCGGCCCCGAAATCGTGCAGCGTGCAGATGTTCTGATGCCCCAGCCGCGCTACCGCTCTAGCCTCACGTTCGAACCGGCGCCGCCGGTCCGCATCTTGGCTCAAGGCCTCGGGCAGCCTCTTGATTGCAACTGTGCGCTGTAGTCGCCGGTCGTACGCCCTGTACACTTCGCCCATCCCGCCCGTCCCCGCCAGCGCCTCAATCTCGAACCGCTCCCCAATCACATCCCCGGTCTTCAGCTCAAGATCAATCGGACCCAGCCGCTGCAGCGGCTCACTGAGAAACGATTCCGCTTCCGCCTTGTTCTGGAGCAGCACCTGCACTTCGTGGCGCAGTTCCCGATCGTCGCCGCACTTCCGGTCGAGCCAGTCGCTGAGCTCATCTGCCGGAATCTCCTCCGCCTCATTGAAGAGCTCGCGCAATTCCCGCCACCGCTCCGGTGACATTCGATTTCCCCTAACTGCCGGCCGCCCGTGCGACCTCTCCGTACAGCCACGACTTGGCCATCGCCCAATCGCGATCCACGGTTCGCCGGTCCACGCCTAACACCCGGGCTATCTCCGATTGAGTGAGTCCCGTGAAGTAACGCATCTCCACTACCTTCGCGGCCCGTTCGTCCATGGCTGCCAGCCGGGTCAGCGCTTCGTCTAACGCCAGCAGTTGCCCGTCGCTTTCCGGGGCGGCAATGTCCAGTTCTTCCACCCTGATCAAGCCCCCACCGCGCTTGGCCGAGTTACGGCTTCGCGCATGGTCGATCAGAATGCGCCGCATCGCGGTAGCCGCCAGCGCGAAGAAGTGTGACCGGTTTTCGACTTCGTCCTTGAACTCGCCTAACCGCAGCCACGCCTCGTTCACCAGCGCTGTCGGCGTCAGGGTGTGCTGTTGCCGCTCCCCCCGCATTTTCACGGACGCCAGCCGGCGCAACTCCGTGTAGATGATATCCGCCAGTTGCTGCCTGGCATCGATCGCTCCCTCATGCGCCTTCCGCAACAGGAGCGTAACTTCGCCGGGACCGGGACTCTCCATCGCCTCATAACCTCCACAAGAGAAAGATGAGGGTATCACATTTGTGCGCCGGCGAGCAGGTTGCAGTGTGCGGTGCAGTTTGTGTCACCTGAACTGTCCCTTCGCCCCTTCACGCCCAAATTCGATTTCTTCATGATACAACGCCGAGAACTCCAACACTCTATCGACTCCAGCCCGCCACACAGGTTGAGTCGGTCGGGTTAAGTCGGTCAGCCCGCTCGGCCGAAGCCGTGGCGGAACAGGGGGGGCGGTTGACGCCGCGGGCGGTGGCGCGGACGGGCTCGCCGGCGCACTTGGAGAAGCCGGAGGAATGAAAGGTGCGACGCTCGACCAAGGAACCGGGGAGGATCTGGGAGAACGAGGGAAAGGAAGAGACGAGGGAATCGACCGAGGGGGAGGCCTTTTTGCGTCTCATTCGTCGGAACAATACACAGATCAAAGCATCAGGTCAAGAACATTTTTTGAACATCTTTTGAGAACAATGTTGTTGACCCGATGTCTGGAGTTGTGCCGTCGCAAGCCCCTTTTTTGTTGACGCTTGCACGGTCCGCCCCACGCGCCCATGGAAAACACAGCTCGCACCCACGGTTCGCTGATGTCCTGCGCTGCGGGAACATCCAAATCGATAGCTTCGGGGGGCGCGTGTTCGTGGATAACTCTCCCGCTGTTGCCGCTGTGATAGCGCGCGCGGAAACGACTTAACTACCTGAATCGAGCACACGCGGGCCTCGCCTTGAGGCCCGCGGTCAGTTTGTAAGCTTCGGAAGGTCGAGGGACCTACTTAACGTACTGGAGCTTCCAGATCTGGTTACCTGTGCCTAGAGCGTCCCAGAGCTGAAGAGTTGCACCGTTGGGAGTCGGCGAGAGGCCCCCCGCCACATCTAGCACGCGACCGCTGCCTACTCCCTTAATAACGAATTCATTGGCGGCCGTTTCCGTCAGATACCAACGTTGATTTGTCCCGCCCAAAAACTCCCACTGCTGGACTGGAGTACCGTTTGCAGTTCCCCACGCATACGCATCGAGAACTTTGCCGCTATGCCCTATGATCAAGTAGTCCCCGCTGATTGTTTTCGTAAGCCAAAACGTTTGTTGCGGATTGCCGTTGCAGTCCCAAACTTGCAGACGAGTCCCATCGGCTATACTGCCATTCGGAACGTCAAGGCACTTTTGACTAAACTTAGACACCAATTTCACTATGCCGGCGGGTGCTGCTTCCGGGTTGCTGACAAGTTGAAATCGCTGATTGGCAAGTCCGTTATCGTCCCACACTTGGATGGGAGCTCCGTTGTTCGTGTAACTTGGCCCGCTACCGACGGCCAATACTTTGAAGTTCGATACACTGACGATCTTAAACTCTCCGGGCCCCGTGGACACTATCCGCCACTTCTGGTTAGTCCCATCGAGGAACGTCCAGCTTTGGATAGGAGCGCCGCTCGCCGTACTTCTGTCTTTAATATCCAGAACTTGTCCATCGAACGTTACAACCTTGTAGTCTGAAGATGACGACCCCGCAGAAGTTATCCAGAATCTTTGCTGCGGGAAACCATTACAATCATACTGCTGCAGCAGGGTTCCTTTTGCAATGGACCCGCCGGTCACGTCAAGACACTTACCACTGTGCTTCGCAACAATTGAGACGGGCGTAGCTGGAACTGGGGTTGGTGGATCGCCCTCCACCTTGAATAGGTATTGGGTTCCGGTCGCCAAAGGTTCGAGAGTTATATTCTCAGCGTCATTGTTTAAGTAAAGTTTTGATCCACTACTAATTGAGGCCAAGCTCACCAAATGTGGCTCGGTGTTGATTGTGGGATTTAGCTGAATTGCAGAACTAGAATGGTGGGAAGGATTTTGCTGCCAGAAGCGCACTTGATAGCTTCCAGCATCCAGCTGTGGAATTCCCCCGAACAGAGGAATCCATTCTTTGAAATAGGCACTGGCGATCGGAACATTCACAACCGCTCGCCTTGTGGGTAACGGCGCTGAGAGATACCGCAGACGGACCTCTATCGGCACAGTTCCCGACGAATCCCCAACTGATGCAATGAGTTTAGCGCTAATCCTCACATTGTTAAATGACTTCATTGTGGTGAAGGTGAATCCACTGACTCTGGTTCCTTGTAGGTTTCCCCCGCTGGGCTTCTCTGTGGTGTCGACAGTCACGATGTTGAACGATTGGCCCTTGACGTAGCTATAGCTGGCGATTGCTACAAATAGAGTTCCAAGAAGAACAACTCGATGTTTGCGCATTCTGATTCGTGCTCCTTAATAGCGATCTCGGTCAACTAGTTAAGCGAACATCGAACTTGGAATGCGACACTTGGTTTGGCGTCGGCGGGTCGGCGTCGGCGGGTCAGCCTGGACCGTCACTATGGCGTCGGCGGGTCAGCCTGGACCGTCACTATGGCACTTTGGCCGAAATGCCGTTGGCGGGCGACAAAAGTGCCGATAACCGCAGCACATTTCGCCCAATCTCGACGGAAACGTCAGTGTCGCCGGCGATCTCGTTGGCCCACACCTGACCCGATCTCAGCAATCTGCTGAAAGATTCCCCAGAATCCGGCGCGCCAGCCGAAACAGCCCGGCCAGCTGTTACAAAAAGTTCCAATGTGACGGGTCGCACTGTCCCGCCCAGCGTCCGCGCGTCAGCCTGGTACGTCCCTATGGCACTTCTCTCAAAACGCGGCCCGACATGAGCAACAATGTGGAGGACCACAACACTTGCCGCCCAATCTCGCCGGGGCCCTTCTGGAAGACAGAACGCACCCCTCTGGGGCGCGCCCATACCCCGAGAATAATCTGGGGGTATCACACACTCAACAGATAGTATGGCTCGTAACGCACGCCTCTTCGAACCCGGCACCCTCTTTCACGTCACTCAACGCGGCAACAACCACCAGGAGGTCTTCCTCTCCCCTTCCGACCGCGCCGTCTACCTCCACCTCGCCCATGCCCATTTCGCCGACTGCGCCCTCTCCCTGTGGCCCGGTTGGGACGGCCCGTCACTTCGGCATTGTGAGAGAAAAAGCTCTGTCTGTGCGCACTCCTTCCGGAAAGGAGAATCTAAGCCGTCGTAGCCCAGAGAGTGCGACACATTTGGAGCACGGGCCGGAGCCAGTGGCTGTGTCAGACACCGCGTTCTGAGCGCAGGCGGTGGTAGTGAATCGTGGCGGCAGTTGATGCCGTGGAGGACGACGCTGTTGCGGCGTTGGACTTTTGCGAGACGGGCCTTGGGGGAGGAAACGACTGCGAAATCAGGAGCGATCTCAACAATGGCTGGCGGCGAATTGATTTGCGAAGGGCTCCAGCAGTGCTGACGACCCCGGCTACTTCGCCGTCGTGATCGGATCGGACCTGACTAGGCACTAGACCAGCCACTAGACCCGGCCAATCGAACGGAGTGAGACTCATTGACATGAGAATTCTCCCCGCCGATGTCGCAAACGCACGCCGTGAATGCGCCTTACAAGGTGACGATGCGCTTGCATCGAACTTGCCAGGAGATTTCAAGTGAAGACTACCACAAGATTGGTATTGAAGATCGCTAAAAGTACAATAATGGGCCTGAGCGAATCAGAACTGGGCGGCTTGCGGGCTCAGTCGGTTGGGAGTGCCACCAAGACCTGTCTGCCGAACACTCAATTAGCAACGAACGCATTGCCCCAAACACCGTTCAGTTGTCGGCAGGAGGTGATTGTAGCTAGAGGACTTTCGCTGCTGTGGACATTGCTAGCGATGGTTGCTGGATCTTGTGGACTGGTGAGCGCAGCGTCCTCGGCTGAGTCGGACAGCAAGCACTTTGTGTACGTAAAGGATGGCACCACGCCGTGGCTACCCAGGGCCCTTCTGGGGACAGGCCCTGATTTCTGAGAGAATTCTCCCCCCGAACCCCCACTTCCTCTACAAATGGCCCGCAAACTCCGCTTCGTCGTCCCCCGGACCCCCGTCCACGCCACCGCCCGCGGCGTCAACCGCTGCCCCCTCTTCCCTCTTCCGCTCCGGTTTCGACAAGGCTAAGTACCTCAAGAGCGCACAGGGCCACGGAGCGTGGCGCCAAACAGGAGAGGAACAACGACTTCTGCCACGCGGAGCAGGCTCCGTTGTGCGCGTGTTCCTTAGATGATTCGCTTTAGTCGCCGACGAAGAGCAGGTCGAACAGTAACTTAGCCGCCTTCGAGCACTCCTCCGCCGCCCACCACCTGGCCGCCCGCACCGACCCCTTCTTCCTCCTCATGATGGACGCCTGGCACCGCCGCTTTACCCCGACCTCCTACCGCGAGTTCCTCGACGAATCCCCGCGCGAACAACAAATCCGCCTCGAAAAATTCCTCACCAACGGACTCCCCTGCGGCCACGACGCCTGGATCGACCGCCTCGAACAAACCGCCCACCGCCGCCTCCGCCCCGCCCCTCCCGGCCGCCGCCCCCGTGCCCTCACCGCCTAACCCAATCACCGGCTCGCGGGGATCCGTCCCTATGGCACTATGACCGAAACGCGGCCCGAACCCCAGAGACGTGTGGACATTCTTTACGTTTCTACCCCGGTTTGGCCGAGGCCCGGAATCTCCCGCCGATCTCCCAGCCCGACGACTGCCCTAACCTCACCACTCGGCGCCGTCCCGCCGTTTCAATTCCCGCCAGACATCGCTGAGCGCGCCTCTTCCTGCCTCCTGTCTCCCTTGTCCGCCGAAGCTTTAGCGAAGGCGGATTCCGCCTCCCGACTCCCGTCTCCTGCCTGCTGTCTCCTTACTCCCTACTTACTCCTGGTTCCCACCTTCCTCCCTCATACTGTGGGCTGCGGTTCGTAACGCTCGACGCGAATCTTGTTCGCCCGGCTCCGCGTCTGGGCAATGTTGTAGGAATTCTGCATCCGCATCAGTGTCTCCATGTCGATGCCGAAAGCCTTCTCAAAACGAAGCGCCATGTCTCCGGAAAGGTTTGCCTTGCCGTTCAGCAGACCGGACAGCGTGGGGCGCGACACGTGCAGGATCCGGGCCGCCTTGGTCACGGAAAGGCCATGGGCTTCAATCACCTCCGTTCTCAGGAAGCGCCCAGGATGGACAGGGTTTAGCATCCGCATGACTTTCTCCTCAGTGATAGTCTTCATAGTCCACATCCGTAATCTCACCATCCTCGATCCGGAACGTCAGCCGCC
>JAEUQD010001021.1 GCA_016789925.1 Bryobacterales bacterium
CAGGTCGAGCGACTTGCTATCCGGAATCACGCGGAACACGTGCGCCGACAACACCGTCCCCGCGACAAACGGAAAATCGCCGCTCCGGTCCACAAACCCCGCTTCGCCCTGGTTGCGCAGCAGCACATTCTTCGGCCCGAATAACAACAGGTCGAGATCGTAGTCACGGTCGTAATCGAGCGCCACGCAATGCGTGAACGGGCCCTGCACCGGCAGTGGCTTCGGCTCGAGTTTCGCTTTCACGTTCACCAGCAGTTGCGCGCCCTGCGCGGTAATCGCACACACATCCGCCAGCCCATCGTTATTGATGTCGGCCGCCACCCCGTTATAAGGCAGCACCACCGGCTTGCCCGCCATTTCCACCACTACCATCCCCGGCGCGGACGCGTGCACGCGGCGCGATGCGAACTTCGGTTCCACCGATTTTAAGGTACTGGGGGGCGCAGCCTCCGGCGGATCGTAGATCTCCGAATAGAAGCTCCACTCCACGTCTTCCGGCGTCGCCGCGTTGGCCTGGGCGTCTTTCGTTTTCTGGAACAGTTGGAGCCGCTGGGCCGACTCCTCGCGCCGCCCTAACTGCCTGTAGAGATTGAAAAGCTGGAAATGCGCCGCGGCCAGGTTCGGATCGAGCGCCGACGCCCTTTCAAAGGCCTTCATCGCCTGCTCGGCACGATTACCCAGCTTGTGCAGCGTACCCAGGTTATAGTGGCCCACCGCCTCGCCCGGAACCAGTTTCACGAACTGTTCCAGTTGCCGTTGGGCCTTCTCATAATCCCCGGCCTTCTTGTACTGAATCGCCAGATTCCACCACGTATGCGGGATTGCCGGGTCCTGCTTCTGAACGCGCTCAATCTCGGCGATCCCCTCCGCCGTCTGCCCATTGGCCAGGTACGCGATCCCCAGGTTCAACCGTTCGCGCGCCGAATCCGGCTGCAGCGCCAAGGCCTTCCGGAACTCCGCCACCGATTGCGCCTGCGTGGTGGGATTCTCGAAAAACGCCTTCCCCAGGTTCCGGTGCCTCGCCAGGCGCTCGTCACCTGCCGCCAGCAGCGCGAGAAGGAACAGAGCAAGCGCGGGGCGGGTCACGACATCGGCCTTAACAGGTCCAGCGCCACAAATTGGCGCCCACCGTGAATCCGGCCCCGACCGCCGCAAACAGCACCGTGTCGCCGCGCTTCAATCTTCCCTCGGCGATCGCATCCGCCGTGGCCAGCGGAATCGTGGCAGCGGTCGTGTTGCCAAAGTGGTCGATGTTGATCATCACGCGCGACGGATCCAGGCCCAGCTTCTCGGCGGCGGCGGTGATGATCCGGCGGTTTGCCTGGTGCGGAATGAGAATCACCTGGTCGGCGGAGACATTGTGTTTCTGGAGCACCTTGCGGCAGGCTTCTTCCATCTTGCGCACGGCGTACTTGAACACCTGCTGGCCTTCCTGATGCACATAGTGCATCTCGCGATCGATTGTTTCGTGCGAGGAAGGGCAGCGCGACCCGCCGGCCGGCATCTTCAGGAAGTCGCCGCCTGAGCCGTCGATTTCGTTATGGAAGCCAATAAAGCCCGGCGCGCCGTCTTCAGCGGCCTCCACCAGCATGGCGCCGGCGCCGTCACCGAACAGCACGCAGGTGGCGCGGTCTTTGTAGTTGATAATTCGCGACATGGTGTCCGCGCCGATCACCAGAACCTTCTTGTGGGTCCCGGCCATGATTAGGTTGGCCGCCGTGGTGAGACCATAGACAAAGCCGGAACACGCCGCGATCAGGTCAAAACCCCAGGCGCCCTTTGCGCCGATCCGATCCTGTACAAGGCATGCTGTGGACGGAAAGAACATGTCCGGGGTGACCGTACAGACGATAATGGCCTCGAGGTCAGTGGGCGCAATCCCCCGGCGGGCCAACAGCAGTTTGGCGGCTTCCGCCGCCATGTCGGAAGTAGCCATCTCCGGCGGCGCGATGTGCCGCGTATGGATTCCAGTCCGTTCGAGAATCCACTCGTTGGTGGTGTCTACCAATTTTTCCAGGTCGGCGTTGGTGAGAAGATTGGGAGGAGTGTAGGTTCCTAAGGCAGTGATCTGGGCGGTTGGCAAGGGTACTCCGAATCCCTTATGGTAGAGTTTTCAGCCAAGCCAAGTCCAGCGGGCCGAATTCCGGGAGAGGGATGCTGCAAACGGCGCTTCTGTTTGAAACCACGGGACAGATTTACGAGCGTGTTCACCGCGAGTTGAGACCGCGTACCGAACTGCCGGTTATCCGGGTGAAATACTGCCGTTTCGCCAACGCCAACAGCTTCATCCGACTCAAGGACGGACTGCTGGAAGTGAAAATCAGCGACATGCTCGAAGGCGCGCCCGCCCCCATCCAGGAAGCGCTCGCCTACATTCTGCTGGGCAAACTGTACCGGCGCCCCGTACACAGCCACCATCAGCTTTGTTACCGCCGGTGGCTGAACCGCGCCGACGTCCGCAAGCAGATCCACGTCGTGCGCAGTGTCCGCGGACGCAAGTTCGTCAGCGGACCCGAAGGGGAACACTACGACCTTCAGCAGATCTTCGACGAACTCAACGTCCGCCACTTCGGCGGCCTCATGGCCGTGCCGCAACTGGGTTGGAGCCGCCGCCCCTCGAAAACCCTGCTCGGCCACTTCGACCCGTCGCACAACGCCGTCATTCTCAGCCGCATCCTCGACCGGCCCACCGTTCCCCGTCTCGCCGTCGAATATGTGCTCTACCACGAGATGCTGCACCTCAAACATCCCGTCGAGCACAAAGGCACGCGGCGCTGCGTTCACACTCCCGAATTCCGCGCTGACGAAAAGCTCTTCCCCCATCTCGAGGAAGCCAAGCGCCTCCTCCGGCACCTCTCCTGATTAAAGGTACACACTTCACTTGGCAGAACAGAAACGAGCAAAATCCTGGGTACCGGCTCTTGCCCTCCTGGCAGTCGCCCTGGTCTTCGTCGGCGGTAAGTTCCGCCAGTGGTACGACACACGGGGTGTCGTCTCGGTGGTCGTCCTTCCCTTCCCCGCCGCCGC
>JAEUQD010001033.1 GCA_016789925.1 Bryobacterales bacterium
CGGCCACCTGCGGCGGCATCTCCTGAATGCCCTGCGGCGTCTTCATCCAGACCTTCTGGCCGTCGAAGCCCTGGAGGATTTCGCCCATCGGCGTCGTCATCTTCATCATGCTCTTGCCGGAGGTGGAGACGGTGGCTTCGCCCTTCAAGGGGAACTCTCCTTGTGGGGTAACCATCGTCATATCCATCTTGGCCACGTAATCCTTGATTTTGGCGAGCGCGGGTCCGCCATGGGCGGCGCGTGCCTTGTCGAGCAGCGTTTTGCCGGCGGATGCCGTCTCGGCGGTGGCGGCGGCGACTTCCTGGCCCTTCGGAGGGGGAATCGAGATATCGATGTCTTTCACCGGCCCGAGGGAACTGAGCGGCTTATCGAAGTCCTTGGGCTTGCCGAGGACCAGAGTGACGAATTGGTCTTCCTTCAGGTACTGGTTGGCGACCCGCTTGACGTCGGCGATGGTCACCTTCTCGACGGCGGTCCGCGACCGCTGGAGGAAATCGGCCGGGTAACCGTTGTACTCGTAGGTGAGCAACCGGCCGACGATCTTGCCGGTGGAGTCGTAATCGAACGCTTCGCCTTTGAGAATCGAGTCCTTGGCCAGTTGCAGTTCTTCGGCAGTGACATCGGTGTCGCGCATGCGCGTGATCTCTTCCCGCATCAGGCCGAGCGCCTTCAACGTCGATTCGCTCTTGGTGCCGACGCTGGCAAACCAGAAGCCCGGATAGTCGAATTTCGCCGAATAGCCGGCATAGGCGGCGTAGGCCAAACCCTCTTTCGTGCGGATGCGCTGGAACATGCGGGAACTGAAGCCGCCGCCCAGGATCTGGGTCATCACGCGGAGCGGGGCGTAGTCCGGATCGTCGAGTTTTCCCAGCAGCAAGCCCGTGTCGATGGTGGACTGGTTGAGGTCGTCTTTCGCGATCTGGTGCAGCCCTTTGGCTTGCGCGGTGCGGTCCACTCCCGGGATCGGGGGCTTGGGTTTCCCTCCTTTGGCCCAGGCGCCGAACGTGCGCTGGACGAGGGCTTTCATGTCTGCTGTTTTGAAGTCGCCCCAAACGGCCAGATAAGCGTTCTCAGGCTGAAAGTACTGCTTGTGATAGGCGACCAGGTCGTCGCGTGTGATGGCGTCGAGGGTGGCGTACTCGGTGACCGCGGCATACGGACTGGCCTTGCCGTAAAGCAGTCGCTGCAACTCGCGATAGTGGATGGAGTCGGCGCTGTCGTTCCGGCGGGAGATGGAGTCGCGCACGTCGAGTTTGGCGAGATCGATCTTTTCCTGAGGGAAGGTGGGGTTTTGGAGGAGGTCGGCGAGAATGGTGAGGCCCTTTTCGGCGTCTTCACGCAGGACGAAGACGGAACCCGAGGAGGAACCTTCCCCCGACGAGGTCTCCACCGAGGCGGCCAACCGGTCGAGTTCCTGGTCGAGCGCATCGCCGGGACGGGTGGTGGTGCCGCCGGTGCGCATCACGCGCAGGGTGATGTCGGCCAGTCCGGTCTTGGCCGAGGGCTCCAAACGGTCTCCCGAGCGAACCAACGCCTGGGCGCGGAGCACGGGGATTTCGTGGTCTTCGACCAGGAAGATGGTCATGCCGTTGGGGAGCGTATAGCGCTCCACTGGCGGGATCTTGATGGGGTTAAGCGGCGGGTACTTGATGTCTTTGTAATCGGGAATCTGGGCCAACGCAACAGAAGCCACTGCCAAGGCAGCCAACAAAGTTCGTTTCATTAGTTTTGCTCCGGCTCCAGGTAAGCCACGGTTCGGTTCTTTTCGGTGAAGATGGTCTTCGCAACGCGCTGAATGTCGGCGGGCGTGACGGCATTGATCTTGTCGAGGTAGCGGAAGAGGTTACGCCAGTCGCCGGTGAGCACTTGATACTGGGCAAGGGCCGATGCCATCGACGTGTTCGACGCCATGAGGGTAGTGATTCCAGCCTTGGCGCGGTTCTTGACGCCTTCCAACTCTTCAGGTTTGACGAGTTCCTTGAGCAGGCGGTCAATCTCGGCCTGAATCTCCCTCTCCACGTCCTGGTTGGTCTTTCCGGGGGCGGGGAGGCCATAGAAGGCGAACAACCCGGGATACTTGTTGCCGGGGAAACTGGTGAAACCAGCCACCTGAACGGCGATTTTCTTTTTGTTCACCAGGGAATCGTAGAGCCGGGAAGACCGGCCATCGCTGAGGAGGCTGGACAGGGCCTCGTAGACCGCGTAGTCGGGGTCGTTGATCGAAGGCTGGTGAAAGCCCATCAGGAACAGGCGCTGGGCCTTGGCGCGGAGCGTGATGCGGCGTTCGGCCTGTTGCGGAGGCTCGACGGTGCGCAGCGGTTCCGGCTTAGGGCGAGCCGCGATGCGTCCCATGTATTTTTCCGCCAGCGCTTTGATCTGCGTGGGATCGACATCGCCGACAATCACACTGGTCAGGTTCGACGGGCCGTAGTATTGCTTGAAGAACTGCTCGGCGTCGTCCCGGGTGAACTTCGACAGATCGCTCATGTAGCCGACGGTGGGTTGGCCGTAGGGATGCGCGATGTAGGCGGCGTG
>JAEUQD010001050.1 GCA_016789925.1 Bryobacterales bacterium
GTTCTTCACCGTCAGGTTGCGCAACTGCAACGGCTCAAACAGAATGTCGGGCATGGGCTAACCGCCTTTCAGATAGGTTTGGATGTCGGGAAAGAGATACGCCTTCACATCAGGCGCCTCCAGTTGAGCGCGCGTGATCAACCGCACGCCGGAATCGATGTGGGCGGGCGGCGTCTGTCCCGCATGATGCATCGTGACAGCCCGCGTGGATTCGTATCCCATCTTGAAGGGATTCTGCACAATCAACGAGTCGATCCAGCCGTCGCGGCAATCCTGGACAAGCTGTTCGGAAGCGTCGAAGGCGACCATGCGCACCTGCTGGGCGCGCCGCGACTTCAACGCCTGCACGGCCCCGGCCGAAGACGATTCGTTGTCGGCAAACAGTCCGGCGAGGTCGGGATGCGCCGCTAGCACGTTCTCGGTCGCGGCCAGTGCTTTGGCGCGGTCGGCCATGCTGAAGTACAGCCCCACCATTTGGATTTGTGGGAACTTCAACTTCAGCTCATCCTGGAATCCCGATTCGCGCTCCATGGTGGCCGCGCTGCCGGCCATAAAGCCGATGAGCGCGACCTTACCCTTGCCGCCGAGCAATTCGCCGATACGGCGCGCGGCCATGCGTCCGCCTTCCTCGTTGTTCGTGGCCACGTAGGAGATGCGTTTTTCCGTGTCGATGGCGGAATCGAAAATCGCCACGGGGATCTTTACGTCGTGGGCGCGCTCGACCACCGACACGAGCGCCCGCTTGTCGACCGGGGCGAGGACAATGCCAGCCACGCGGCGGTTCACCATCGACTCGACGATTTCGATCTGGCGGGCGGAGTCGATCTCGAGGGCCGGGGCCTTCCACTCGACCTGATAGTTGTTCTCGCGAGCGGCCTTGATCGCGCCCGCCCGCACCGTTTGCCAGAAGATGTGATTGGCGCCCTTGGGCACCACGCCGATGGTGCGGCCGGGTTCGCTACGGCAGCCGGCCAGTGCTGCCGCCATGCCCAGAAACAGACGGCGATTCATTGGTAGCGATTATATAGTGGAATTTGATGGCCTTTCGCCGGGTGGGTTCGATCAGCCAGCTTCCGCCGGGGCAGATGCTGGAACTGGAAATCAGCGATGAAGAACGCGTCGTGGTGTGCAACGTCGATGGAAAGCTGCACGCCATGGACGGGGTGTGTCCGCACCGGAACGCGCCTCTCAGCCAGGGCGCGCTCCAGGGCGCGATGGTGGTGTGTCCGTGGCATGCGTGGGAATTTTCCTGCGTCACCGGCGAGCACGACTACAATCCGGACCTCAAACTGCGGCTGTTTCCGGTGAAGGTGGAGGGCGGCGAGATCTGGGTGGATTTGAGCGACAGTGCCGGAACTGCCTGAGGCCGAAACAATCGTCCGCGGGCTGCGCCCTCACGTCGAGGGGCGCCGCATCGTGAGCGCGGAGTTCTACGCGCGGCGCGTTTCCTCCGATGCGCCCCAGGAGTGGGCGGGCCGGCAGGTGATCGCGGTGCGCCGGCAGGGTAAGCAGGTATTGCTGTGTCTGGACTCGGGCGCGTCCATTCTGATCAAGCTGGGGATGACGGGCGCGCTGTTGTGGAACGGCCAGTTCGGTCCCTACACGCGGGCGCGGCTGGAGTTTGAAGGCGGCGGCGTGCTGCTGTTCGACGATATCCGGCAGTTCGGGTCGTTGCGGCTGGTCGAGGAGGCGGGGGGAAAGCTGGGTCCCGATCCGTTTGAGATCACCGCGGAGGACTTTGCGGCGCGGCTGCGGCGGCGCAACACGCAGGTGAAGCGGGCGCTGCTGGACCAGTCGCTGGTGCGCGGGCTGGGGAACATTTATACGGACGAAGCGTTGTTTCGAGCCCAGATTCATCCGCGGGCGCGGACGCGGCGGCTGCGGATCGACCGGGCCCGACGGCTGCACGGCGAGATCGTCAAGCTTCTCGAAGAGGCGATCGCGCTGCGCGGGTCGTCGATTTCGGATTATGTCGACGCGCAGGGTGAACGCGGGACGTTCCAGACGCGCCACCAGGTGTACGGCAAAGCCGGGCAGCCGTGCCCCCGTTGCGGGACGCCGATCACGCGGATCGTGGTTGCGCAGCGAGGCACCCACTACTGCCCCCGCTGTCAACGCATTTGACCGTCTGTTAGCCTTTCATTAGACAGCGTATGTACTGGAAACTGACACTAGGATTAGTCATCAGTATCATCTGCTGGGCCGGTGCGGAACAGGGGGACGATTCCGTCATCGAGAAGGCCTCGGGTCAAGGTGGTACGATCACGCGCAAACCCAAGCTGGATAGGGTGGACTGGGGCGCACTGGCGAAGCAATCGATGCTGTTTGCCAGCATTCAGCACAGCTTCCGGCTGATGACTGAGCCGGGGACGCGCGAAGGGTTTCGCGGGAGCTACTGGCGGGGCTGGGCGCGGTCGGCGGCCAGCATGCACGGCTGGCGGGATGGCGATCCGTTTTATGTGAACTACGTGGGCCATCCCATGCAGGGCGCCACATCCGGCTATCTTTTTCTCCAGAACGACCCCGAGTATCGCGAGGAGCAGTTCGGCATGAACCGCCGCTACTGGCGCAGCCGGATGCGGGCGATGGGGTTCGCGTGGATCTACAGCACGCAGTTTGAACTCGGGCTGCTCAGCGAGGCGATGATCGGCAAGATTCAGGCCACGCCGCCCCAGCAGGGCTTTGTGGACCACGTGATCACTCCCACCGTGGGCGTCGGCGGGTTTATGGTCGCCGAAGACATTCTCGACCGCTATTTCATCCGCTGGTTTGAGACGCGCGTCGAGAATCCGTACGCGCGGATGATGGTGCGCGGCTGGCTGAATCCGTCGCGCTCGATGGCCAACCTGCTGCGCGGCAAAGTGCCGTGGTATCGGGATTCCCGCGGCGGGATTCTCGACCCCAATCCGCTCGCCTCGGAACGTTCCCGCCCCGCGGAGACGGTCGGGTTTTTCGAGCCCATGCGTGAGAACGCCCCCTACGAGTTCCTCGCCGATGCCCGCTTTCTGCGCTTCACGGGACCCTCCAGTGGCGGCGTCTGCGCGGGCGCTGGGGCAGTGGCGGCGATGCGCCTCTCCGCATCGTGGCAGGCGCTGGCGGACGTGGGCGGCTGCAAGCTCGCGCCCAACAAAGGGCAGCGTGCCGGCGACCTGATGTTCTATGGTGGCGGCCCGCGGTGGACCTTGGCGCGCGAACGCTGGCGTCCCCACTTCCAACTCATCCTCGGCGGCCAGAAAGTCACGCTCGACCGGGGCGACGACAAGAACGCGTTCGCCGTCTCCGCGGGCGGCGGCGTGGATGTTCGTCTCAACCGCGCCCTCGCGTTGCGGCTGGCGAATTTCGAATATCGCCATGCGTGGATGAACCAGCCCGGCATGGAGGACTACCGGACGTCGGTGCGGTTTTCGTCCGGACT
>JAEUQD010000041.1 GCA_016789925.1 Bryobacterales bacterium
CAAGGGGATGGTCCTGCTCGAACAGACCAACGCGACGTTTATTCAGAAGGGCGGGTGCAATTCCTGCCACAACCAGATGCTGCCCGCGGTCGCACAGATGTTCGCGCGCAACCGCGGCATCGCGGTGGGCGAGCCCATGTCTTTGATTCCGCCCGAAAAGAACGAGTTCACGACCGACCGCCTGATCGAACACAACTCGTTTGGCGCCAACTCCCTCGGCTATGAGCTGTTCTGGTATGCCAGCGTGAAGCGCCCGGCCGACGAGCGCATTGACGCGCAGATCTACCTGTTGAAGACGATGCAGCAGCCCAGCGGGACCTGGATGACACGGGCGACACGGCCACCTCTAACCTCGGACGATTTCCAGACCACCGCCTTCGCCATTCACGCCATCAAGACCTTCGGCCGCGCCGTCGACCGGGCCGACAACGAGTCGCGGATCGCGCGGGCGCGCTCGTGGCTGCTGGAAGCCACACCGCAAACGACGCTCGAATCGGCGTTTCAGGTGTTGGGTCTGGTGTGGTCCAACGCCGGAGCGGCAGCGGTGGAGCAGGCGTCCAAGACGCTGCGTGCAGGGCAGGGCAGTGACGGAGCATGGCGTCAGTTACCTTCGATGGAAAGCGATGCCTATGCGACCGGGCTGGCGTTGTGGGCACTGCATGAAGGCGGTGTGTCCGCTTCGAGCGATGTGTACCGGCGCGGCTTGCGGTACCTGCTGGGGACTCAGTCGGCCGACGGTACCTGGCATGTCAAGACCCGCTCGCTCCCCGTGCAGCCTTACTTTGAGAGCGGCTATCCGTACGTCCACGATCAGTGGATCTCGGCCGCCGCGGCCTCCTACGCAACGATGGCGATCGCCGCGGCCGTCGAACCGCAGCGCGCCGCCCGGCGCTAGTCGCAATGCTGTTCACTTAACGCATGGTCGGGGCGAATAGCCCACTTGCGTGCACGGTAGAAATCAAGAAACCGGTTCGTTGAAGACTTGTCTCCAGCACGGGACTCTTCGCGTTTCCTGGTGCGAAGGGGATTTCGCAACAGTGATCGCGCCCGTGGGCGCACTCCCCAGATCGCCGATTCGGGCCAGTGTCCGGGATGGAGACTTCCCGCTCATCTGGTGTGGTATAGATTTGGATCATCAAATTAGCGACGGCGGGATTAGGCCGACCAGGATCGGTTTTATCCCAGCCTCAACAAGAGTTCTGCCCTGGAGTGCGCATGAGTGCGGAAGACTGTTTGAACACCGAACGATTTCCACGCGCCTCCGGCTATCATCCCGACTAGGTGCTGGCTGGCGTTAGCGGCGGAGCCAATCCACTTTGGTTAACAGAATGGCTCACGGAAGCGATGGACCTGCAGGCGGGGATGCGCGTGCTGGACCTCGGCTGTGGGCGCGCACTGTCATCGGTGTTCCTTTGCCGAGAGATTGGTGTGCAGGTCTGGGCGACCGATCTGTGGTTCAGCGCCTCCGAAAACATCCAGCGCGTGCGGGATGCTGGCGTCGAGGACGGCGTATTCCCCATCCGCGCCGACGCACGGTCATTACCATTTTCAGAGTGCTTCTTCGATGCGGTCGTGTCCATCGACTCGTTCATGTACTTCGGGACGGACGATCTGTACCTGAACTACCTGGCCAGGTTCGTCAAGCCGGGCGGGCGGGTGGGAATCGCCCTGGCCGGGTTCATGCACGAAATCGAAAACCAGGTTCCTGACCATCTGACCGAGTGGTGGGCCGCGGAAATGCCGTACTGCCTTCACTCGGCCGAATGGTGGCGAAGACACTGGGAGCGGAGTGCCATTCTGGACGTTGACCTTGCCGATACCTTCCCGGACGGCTGGCGGTACTGGCGGGATTGGCTCCAGTTGGTTGCTCCCGCGAATGAGAAGGAAATCCGGGCGTTGCAGGCGGACGCTGGACGATACCTCGGCTATGTCCGGGTTGTGGGCCGACGGCGGGCCGATGCGCAATTGTTCGATCCGTACATGTCGGTGCCTGGAGACTACACGAAACAGCCCTTGCGTCGCAGTTCGTGATCGATGGGATGGCCGAACAATGCCGCGAACCGGAGCGGCCGATAACGCCGGCTTTGACGCCCGGTTACGGCTGTCGTTCGGTGCACAAAACGGCCGTTGCGAATGGGTCTGCGCCGGATCACGCGAGTCGGAAACGATGCACTTGGACGTATCACGCCTGACTCACCGATTTAACCGCAAGTCCGCTTCTGGGCGGTTCGCTGGGGCTAACTCACTTTTCGGATTTCTTGCGGATGGGGATTTCCAGCCGCTTGATCTTCTGATTGAGCGTCGACAAGGGAATGCGCAGGATCTCGGCCGATTCGGTTTGGGAATAGTTCGTCGACTCGAGCGCTTCCAGGATCTTGCGGCGCTCGAAGTCGTTCACCATTTCAAACAGGCTCGCATCGGGCGGCAGGTTGCCCCGTTCGTCGAGCCGGATCCTGATGCCGCCGGATTGCAGGAGCGAGTCCGGCAGGACACTCACCGGCACGACGTTCTCGGTGGCCAGGACGACGGCCCGCTCGACCGCATTCTCGAGTTCCCGGACATTGCCGGGCCAATTGTGGTCGAGCAGGATTTGCATCGCATCGGGCTCAAAGCGGAGCACGCTGTGCTGGTTCTCGTCCAGGAACTTCTCGTTCTCGCGGCAGTACTTGGTAAAGAAATGATCGATGAGTAGCGGGATATCTTCCTTGCGCTCGCGCAGCGGCGGAAGCACCAGGTTGATGACGTTGAGCCGGTAATAGAGGTCTTCCCGGAACTTGCCTTCGTCCACCAGCCGCTTGAGGTCGACGTTGCAGGCGGCAATAATCCGGACATCCACTTTCATGACGTCGGCCGAGCCCAGCGGCATGAACTCGCGTTCCTGAATGACACGCAACAGCTTTGCCTGCGTGTCGAGACTGATGGTTGAGATTTCGTCGAAGAAGATGGTGCCACGGTTGGCTACTTCGAAATAGCCTTTGCGGGTAGTAATCGCGGATGTGAACGCGCCCTTAACGTGGCCAAACAGCGTCGACTCCAGCAACTCCGGGGGAAGAGAGCCCGAATTGACAGCCACAAACACCTGGTCGGCACGTGGCGAGTTCGCATGGACCGCCTTGGCGATCAACTCCTTACCGGTGCCTGTCTCGCCGGTGATCAGAATGGTGGCGCGCGATTGGGCCACCTGCGCCACCAGGTCGAGGATGCGGAGCATACGCTCGCTCTTGCCGATGATGTTGGGGAAGGAATAGCGCTGCTTGAGGGCGCGCTTGAGGTGCGCATTCTCGCGGACCAGGCGCCTGGCGCCGATCATCTGGTCGATTTCGACCAGCAGCTTTTCGTTGTCCCACGGCTTGGGAAAGTAATTGGTGGCGCCGTTGCGCAGCGCCTGGACGGCCACCTCGATTGAGCCGTAGGCGGTGATCATGGCCACCGGAGTCTCCCGGTCGCGGTCGCGGATGTCTTTCAGTACATCCATGCCCGAGCGGTCGGGCATCATCAGGTCCAGGAGAACCAGTTCGTAGGGAGACGATTCGAATTTGGCAAGACCCTCGGTGGCATTGGCCGCCAGATCGATCTGATAGCCCTCACTGGAAAGGAGAAGTTCCAGGCTTTCGCGGATATCTGCTTCGTCGTCGACGACAAGGATGCGGGCGTTCTGGTGTTCAGGCATTGACGGGTTTGCGCACCAGCGGAAGGTCCACGGTGAATGTGGTGCCTTTTCCCGGTGTGCTCTTCACATCAATAGTACCGCCATGTTCGCGGATAATGCCGTAGGTCACCGCCAAACCCAGTCCTGTACCCTTTTTCGCGCCCTTGGTGGTGAAAAACGGATCGTAGATTCGCGCCAGATCGTCGGCGACAATGCCGCGGCCGGTGTCTGAGACCTCGATTCGCGCCTGTCCGTCACCCTCAGTGGTGCGCACCAGGAGCGTGCCCCCCTCGTCCATGGCGTCCCGCGCGTTCAAAAACAGGTTGAGAAAGACTTGCTGCAGCTTGCCGAAGTTGCCGCGGACGGGTGGCAGCGCCTGGGCGGCGTCCAATTCCACCTTGACTCCGGCTTTCTGCAACTGGTGCTCGATGAGCGACAGCGTCTCGCGCACCACGCGATTCACGTCCATCTCCTCAAACTCGGTCTTGGAGGTCCGTGAGAAGTTCAATAGCGAGTTGACGATCTCGCTGGCGCGGAAGGTCTGTTTGGCGATCTTCTCCAGCAGCTTCGATTTCGGGTCGTCGCCCTGAATCTGCTTGGTCAGCATCTGGGCGTAGGTGGAAATCACGGCTAGCGGCGTGTTCACTTCGTGGGCCACCCCGGCGGCCAGCAGCCCGATGGAGGAGAGCTTGTCGGTCTGGACGAGACGCTGTTCGAGTTCAGCCCGCTCGGTGACGTCGTCAAAGATAATCAATCGGCCGATCTGGTCGCCCTCTTTGGTCACTAGCGGGGCGATCGCCACGTTGAGCAGCCGTTCCGCCGGTATCTGTTGTACGGCGACAGCGCCGTTCGTTCCATGCCCGTTGTTGCCGTTGTGTCCATGGACGGCCTGCGCCGACGGCCACGCACGGGCGCGCAGAGGGATCTTGTAAAGCTGGTGAACGCCAGCCTCGCCACGTACGGAATCCAGCTCCCGCATCAGGTGGGCAGGGAACAACTCACTGAGGGGACAACGGGTCGCGCGTTCCCGGCTGATCCCGGTCAACGCTTCCATCTGGCTGTTCCAGCTCTCGACACAGTCGTCGAGGTCGGCGGCAACGATACCCACGTTGATCGATTCGACGATGTTTTCGCTGAACTCTTTCAGACGCTCGTATTGAACCACTTTCTGTTGCAGCGACCGGTACAACCGGGCATTCTCTATGGCAATTCCCACGTAGCCCGACAGGGTCTCGAGCAGTTCCAGGTCTTCCGACGAGAGAAATTCGCCCTGGTCGGTCCGCGAGGCGCCCAGGTAGGCGATTGTGCGGCCACGGACCTGACAGGGAACGTAATAGGTCAGGTTGAGGCGCGCCACGGTCTGGCGCACGCTCAACGGCATGTGCCGCGAGACGACGTCCAGGGCCATCCGGGTGCGTTCAAAGAACACGGTTCCGGTGGGGTTGTTGGTGAGAAAGGAGAGATCCAACTCCTCGCCGGCCGCCGGATCGTCTCCGATAAAACGGGTCAGATGGTAGCCTTCCTTGCCGTCTTCAGCGAGGAAAAAGGCGACATTGCGGATGTACAGAGTCCGGCGCAGACGGTCAGCGACGGCGAGCAGCATGGCGTCCAGATTTGTCTCGGAGGAAAGTTCGCGCGCGAACTCGACCAGGGTGCGGCGGTAGTCGTAGCGGTCCTTATAGAAAACGTAGCGGTCGAGAATTTCCTGAATCCAGTTCCGCAACGGCTGGAAGATAAAGGTGGCCACCATCAGCAGTAAGGCCACCGTGGACGGATTCATCTCTTCGATCGGGCCCTTGGAAAGGACCAGCATGTAGAAGATTCCCATCACGCCCAACGTGGCAAAGGTGTAGGTGAAGCCCTGCTGGAAGATAACGTCCACGTCCATCAGGCGGTAGCGGAGGATGGCGTAAGCCCAGGCTGCTGGAATCAACAACAAGGGCAGCACCGCCAGATTCATCGTGAACCCGGTCGTGGAGCCCAACAGGTAGGGGATGGTATTGAAGAGCGTGAAGGGGAGAACGCCGAAGAGCGCACCGTTCCGGAGCCACTTGAGCTGCTGGCGAGTCATCGGATCTTCCGCTCGACGGTAGGCCAGCCAGGAAACCGCCGCGCCCGCCAGGTACAGGACACTGATGGCCGTCAGCCACACCCGGTCGAGCGCCCAGCGTAGTTCCCCGAGCGGCATCGCGGTGCGAAGAATTCCGGAAGCCAGCCCGAAGTAAATCAGCGACAGGCCGGCGACCGGGAGGTACAGCATCAGCGCCCGCCAACGTGCCCCCAGCCACCACCGCTTCTCCGGGAAAGCCAGGGCGAAGTGCAGGAAGAGGGTCGGCGCCAGGAGGCCCGCGATCACGTTGGCCCAGTAGATCACTTTGTCGAAATTGTTCAGCTTGCCCGTGTAGTGGAACGTGAACAGGACAAAGCTCGCCAGACAGAGCAGGTAAAAATGAGTCGCGTGCCGGGCACGGCTGCGTCGAAAATATACAAAAAGGCCGATGATCAGGTATGCCAGACCGACGACATATAAATAGTAGAGTGACGATTCCGTGACGCGTTCCCGAACAATGACCTTCGCCTTGAGTTCCACTCCGCCGCGCTGAACAATATATTCGGCTTCCCGCCAAGCGCCGACCCGCGCCAGCACGCGCGAGGCGTCGAGCGAATTT
>JAEUQD010000062.1 GCA_016789925.1 Bryobacterales bacterium
CCAGGCCCCGGCCAAACCCTCACAGAAAGCTTCTCCATCCGGCGTCCTGAACTGGGATCGGGGAAACTGAGCGCCGCGCAGCCCATCTCCGAGACCGTCTGCACCGGTAAATGCCGTTAGCACCGTTGAATTCGTTTCGCAATCTATTCATTTGAAAGTGGTTGCGGGTTGTGCGGCGGTATCGGGACCTCTTCAGGCGCCGAGATCTCGTTTCGCACGGTGTTGATCCTGGCGCGTGCGGGGTGTCGAAGAGGTTGATGGGCGCGGGTGGGGATTTCGTTTCGCAAGCTGTTGATTTTGTTGGGAGCAGGGTGTCGAAATGTGTCGAATCGGTTCGGGAGCATTTCGTTTCACAGAGAGGTCTCGATCTTGAAAAGGTGTCGAAATCTGTCGAAGTGGGATTTGTGGTCTTGGTTGCGGGCGCGACGACGCCGTTTCGCCTGGCTCGGTTTGCAGTCCAGGTCGATTCGGCATCGGAGGAATCCTCGTCGGGGAAACAAGAAGGACTAGGGTGCCTCTCCCATTGATCCAAGATAGTCGCCCGACAGGCCCGGGATCCACCGGGATCCACCAGGGTCCCTTGACACCGCATTGGTATCCGCGGTAACCATCCAGAATGCCCGATCGTTACGAAGGTTCGCGTCAACTGCTGGCGCGCGCCCGCCAATCGCTTGCCGGAGGCGTTTCCAGTCCTTTCCGCGCTTCCTTCCCCGTGCCCCTCTATTTTGAGGATGGCTGCGGATCGCACCTACGCGATGTGGATGGCAACAATTACATCGATTACACGCTCGCCTGGGGCCCGAACATCCTCGGCTACCGTCACCCCAAAGTGACCGAGGCCGTGGCGAAACAGGCTGCGGGCGTTCACACCTATGGCGCGCAGCATCGTCTGGAGCCGGAGGTGGCCGAGAAATTTCAAGCGGCGGTGCCCTGCGCCGAGCGCGTAGCCTTCACCTCTTCCGGCAGCGAAGCCGTACAACTGGCTTTTCGGCTGGCCCGCGGGGTCACAGGCCGCAAGTTCATCGTCAAATTTGAAGGCCACTACCACGGCTGGATGGATTCGGTTCTGCTCTCCTACCGGGCAGCCGCGGAGAAATTCGGGCCAGTGGACGCTCCCACGGTCGCCTTAGGATCGCGCGGCCAAGTGGACAACTCGGCCGACAACGTGATTGCCGCGCCCTGGAACGACCTCGGTTTTTTGGAGAACGTGCTTTCGACGCGCGGCCACGAAATTGCCGCGGTCATCACCGAGCCCGTCTTGTGCAATAGCGGTTGCCTGATGCCACAACCCGGTTTTCTGGAGGGTATCCGCGAACTGACCCAACGCTACAATGCTCTGCTGATCTTCGACGAAGTGATCACCGGATTCCGCATCGCTTTGGGCGGCGCCCAGCAGCATTTCGGCGTGACGCCCGATTTGGCCACGTTCGGGAAGGCGATCGCGGCGGGGATGCCGTTGAGCGCGGTCGCCGGACGCCAGGAGCTGATGGAGGAGATGTATAAGGGTGTCGTCTTTGGCGGCACGTTTAACGGGAATCCCATGTCGCTGGCGGCGGCCAACGCGGCGCTCGATGTGCTCTCAGCCGACAAGGGCGCCATCCTCAAAGAGGCAAACCACATCGGCGGCCAGTTGCGCGACGGCATCGCTCAGCGCGGATCGAAGCTGGGCCTTCAGGTGACCGGCTTCGGCACCGCTTTTGCACTCCACTTCACCCGTGAGCCCGGTCTGAGCCAGTACCGGAACACCTGGAACGACGACAAAGAGAAGCTCACGCGCTACCTCAGAGCCATGCTCGATGAAGGCATTTATCTCCTTCCCGATGGCCGCGTCTACACATCGTGCGCCCATACGGCCCAGGACATCGAGCAAACCCTTCACGCAGTAGACTCCGTGTTTGCTCAGTTGGAATGAAAACCTACACTCGCCGCACCGTCCTGTTTCAAACGGCTCTGACCGTTGCTTATCCGCAGGCCACCGCGGCCCGCTACGACGTGATCGTTCAAGGCGGGCAGGTGGTGGACCCGTCTCAGAATTTGTCGGCGGTCCGCGACATTGCGATTGCGGGCGGCAAGGTCGCGAGGATCGCGGAGTCGATCCCCGCCGCCGAGGCCCGCCAGGTAATCGATGCGCGCGGAATGCTGGTGACACCCGGGCTGATCGACCTGCATGTCCATGTCTACGACGGTGTTGCACCACTGGGGATTCCGGCGGACCCCAACTGCATTGCCAAAGGGGTGACGACAGTGGTGGATGCGGGGTCGGCCGGGGCGCACACGTTCCCCGGCTTGCGCAAATATGTCATCAACGTCGTCGATACGCGGGTCTTCGCACTGTTAAACATTTCCGTCGTTGGGCAGTCCACTTTGTCGCCGGACAACCCCTGGGGCGAGTTGATCGATTTGCGGCTGGCCAATCCCAAGCTGGCGATCAAGACCATCGAGCAGAACCGTGATGTGATTCTGGGGATCAAGATCCGGATGACCGAAAACATCGCCGGACGTCACGATCTGCAAGCGCTGAAACTCGCGCGCGAAGCTTCCGACGCGGTGAATCTTCCCCTGATGGTTCACATCGGCGGTTCGTTTTCGACGCTCCCGCAGATTCTCGCGCTCCTCCGGAAAGGGGATGTCATCACTCATTCCTATCGACAGGGCGCGGGCGGCATTCTGGACGACCGCAACCGCGTGTTAGGAGAAGTTCGCAAAGCCGTCCGCGATGGCGTGAACCTGGACATAGGCCATGGTGCAGGTAGTTTCTCGTGGGCCACCGCGGAGGCGGCGCTGGCGCAGGACCTTCCGCCGGGCACCATTTCGTCGGATGTGCACCAGTACAACGTCGCCGGTCCGGTGCTGGATTTGGCAACGACGCTGTCGAAGTTTGTGCATCTCGGAATGAAGCTGGAAGACGTGATCGCGCGCGCCACGGCGAACCCGGCGCGGACGCTGGGCTTCCCGCGCGGATTGGGGTCGTTGCGCGAAGGCTCGTATGGGGACGTCGCCATCTTCAAGATGACGGAAGGCGACTTCGTTTTGCAGGATTCGGTGAAGCAGTCGCGCACTGTCCATCGGCGGCTCATGCCGGTAGCGACGTTGAAGTCGGGCCGGCTGTACGGGTCGGCATCGATCCCGGTGGTCACACTGTAGATTCGTTCGATACAGCATCCGTTGTATGGACCCAGAGCCGCGCACCCGTTAGCTTAACGGGTGCGTGAGTAAGAATCAGGCGCAGACGCTCGCCGTGCAGCGGGCTCAGGTAGAATTCCACAGATTTGCGGCACTCGGCGAGCGAGAGAAGGCACTTGCCGTTTATCAGGAGGAGAATCGGCGGAGATCCGCCATTCTTGCGCGTCACTTAGGGTTTTGCGGACCGTTATCTCCATTTCTCGAAATCGGCGCCAATGTCGGCCACTCCAGCTATATGCTGGCAAATGAGTTTGGGGCCGAAGGTTTTGCGCTGGATATCTCCGCGGACGCGTTGCGCCAAGGCGTGGATCTGGAGCGCGAATGGGACCTGAAGCACGGCATGGTGCGCATCGCCGGCGATGCGGTTGATTTGCCGTTTGCCGACGAATCGCTCAACTTCGTTTTTGCCTTCCAAACGCTCAGCCAGTTCATGGACATGGATCGCGTCTTCGCGGAAGTCAAGCGAGTGTTGGCGCCCGGCGGAGTCTTCTTCTTTGCGGAGGAGCCGATCCGGCGTTTGCTGTCGCTCCGGCTCTTTCGTGCTCCTTACTATGAGGCCATGAAGGGGTGGGAACGGAAGCTGTGGGACTGGGGGTTGCTCGGATTCTTCGTCAAGGATGTGATTGGGGCCGGCCAAGAAGAGAGTTTCGGGATCCGCCAGAATCATCGCAACACGCTGTGGGACTGGGATCGTCTGATCCACCGGCATTTTGACGAACGTGAATTCGAGCTCACGATACCCCAGCGGGGCTGGCTGGAATCCGCGGTCCGAAAGGTGGGCAAGCGGTGGGATCGGTATGATTCCGACTGGGTCCCCGCACGGCTATTGGGCGGCACGCTTGCCGCATTCTGCCGCAAACGAGGCCACCAACCGGATGCCGGCGGACCGGTGATGCACTGGTTCGAGAGGCTGCGCTGTCCCGATTGCCGCTCATCGCTCCGGCTTCGCGCCGACCGTGCCTTGGAATGCCGGCAATGCGGGAATGTGGCCAAAGCGGCGGGGAAGGTCTACACGCTCTTGACGTCCGCGCAGTCCCGGGAGCTTTACCCCGGTGACGACCCGACCGTAGTCGATTTTTCCAAACCCAGCCATGTTCGGAACCTGGAAGCCGGTTGGTACGAATTGGAAGGCGCGGGAGGGAACCGCTTCCGGTGGATGGCCGGCAAGGCAACCCTTCGGCTGGAAGACGCACAGGCTTCGCGACCACGTCTTCGGATTCGCGGCTTTGTTCACGAAGACATGCTCCGCCAGCCGGAACGAGCCCGCATTCTCGTGCGGGTGAACGGACAGGTTGTGTACGATCGCCCGGTGACACGGCCCGGACTGACAATTGTGGAAGCTGACGTCACCCCGGCCGATGAGCACTATGTGGAGGTGAATGTTTCCCCGCTCTGGCGGCCGGACGGCGAGGACCGTTCGCTGACCTGGAATGTAAGCTTAGTACGTTTGGTACCCAAGGATGCTCTGGACTAGCGATAACGTCTACATACTGAATCTGCTGTATTGCTGCCAGCCACTCCCCGGGATTGTAATGCTCCGTAATGAGGGTGAATGAGACCGCCGTCGTAGCGGGACTGTCGGTAGTGTCGCCTGCGGGAATGGTGATTCCCGCCGAAGCGGCACGGGATCGCTGGTCCACGTCAACAATACTCAGTGTGATTGCCTTCCTGGCTGTACTGGCCTATTTGCCCGTATTTCGCCAACCGTTTGTCTCCGACGACTACATCCAGATCGCCCTGGGCCGGCAGTACGGGCCAATCGGCAGTTGGTGGGCTTTGGCGCAAGACCCGCTTTATCGCTGCCGGGCCACTTCGATCCTGCTCACGTATTGGACTGAGCAACTGTTCGGAGTAGTACCACTCTGGTTCTATACCTCGAGTGTGATTTTGCACGTCATCAATTCGGTGTTCCTTTTTGTTGTGGCACGGTACTACGGCTTCAGGCGGTGGCCGTCGGCCGTCGCAGCCGGGTTCTTCGCGGTCTACCTGGGTCACCAGGAGGCGGTGATGTGGTACGCGGCGGTCCACGAACTTGTCCTGTTCTTCTTCGCGCTGTGCTTTTTGATGTGCTGGACGCGCTGGCTGCGCCGGGGCGACAAACTCGCCTACGCCGGCGCCGCGGCTAGCTTTGGGCTTGCTTTGCTGTCGAAGGAACCGGCGGTAGTTTTGGTGCCTCTGGCGCTGCTGATGGCCGTCGGTGAACGTGAACTGAAGAGAGGATTTCTGGCGGTGCTGCCGCTGGCGGCAACTTCAGCGCTATATGCCTACGGGATCTTCATCAACAAGCCTGTCCATCTGCACCAGCACGACGGAACGTTTTCGCTCTCGGCGCCGTTCTACCTGACTTGGGTGAACAGCATGGGCCGGATGCTCTGGCTTTGGGGACTGCTGAGTTTGATCGGACTCACTGTTTGGAAGGGCTGGCATGCGAATCGCCGGCTGATTCTCAGCGCGACGATTTGGGCCGGGCTGACGCTGCTGCCCTTCTGTTTCCTCACCTATATGCCTCGGATTCCCAGCCGCCATACCTATCTGGCGAGCGCGGGGCTCGCCCTGCTCATCGGCGCGGGCTTCGCCACATTCCGCCAGCGCTTTGGCCATTACCGCTGGGCCGTACCTCTGCTGGCGACGATCCTGGTGGCGCATCACTGCGGATATCTCTGGACCAAGAAGCGGCAGCAATTCCTGGCGCGCGCTGAAGCCACCGAAATGTTGCTCTCGGTCGCCCGTACCGGCGTTGACCGGATCAACATCCGCTGTTTCCCTTATGGACCGGAAGTCGCGGAGGCGGCGATCCGGGTCGCGCTCAACAAGCCTATCTCGATGTTGGTCTGGAATCAGCCCCCGGACTCGTCAACCCCCACGGTCTGCGCTTCGCATCCGTAGGCCGCCGGAAGGCCTAGACTCAATCGCCTCGGGACAGTTGAGGGGATGGGCGCAGCGTTTCTTCCTGGAACCCGCCGCGCACGCGCAGGCGGCGGCCAGGCCACTCCAGACGCATGTCGTTGCAGACCTCATCCAGCATTTCGATCGTCGTGACGGGCGACTCCAGGGCAAAGGCGGTGAGCAGAAGGTTGTCGCAGAGCGCATTGATGACGCGCGGAATCCCCTGGCTGCGGGTGTGAACCTCAGCCAGGACATCGGGCGGGAATACGGTCTGTTCGGGCATTCCGACTTTGGCCAGCCGCGAGTGGATGTACTCGCCGGTCTCGAACTGGTTGAAGGGCTTCAGCATGCAACGCAAAACCACGCGCTGTTTGAGCTGGCGCAGATTGGGAGCGTCCAGTTTGCGATCAAACTCCGGCTGTCCGGCGAGGATCACTTGCAGAAGCTTGCCGCTCCGGTTCTCGAAGTTGCCCAGCATGCGGATCTCTTCGAGAACGTCCCATTCGAGATTGTGCGCCTCGTCGACGATCAGGACGGTGGTCCGGCCGTCGTTGGACTGCTGGATGAGGAGGTCGTTCAAGGAGTAGATGATGTCGGTCTTCGACTGGCGGTTGCAGCGCAGGTCGAGGTCGTAGGAGATCATCTCGTATAACTCTTCGGGCTTGATCCGGGAGTTGAAAATAAACGCGAACTCAATCCGTTGGGCGTAGAGATAATCGCGGAGGCACTCGAGCATGGTGGTCTTGCCCGTGCCCACTTCCCCGGTCAGGACAATGAAGCCTTTGCGCGACTGAACGCCGTAGATCAGGTTCGCCAGCGCTTCCTCGTGTTGCTGGGAGCGGTAGAAGAACCCGGGATCAGGGCTCAGGTTGAACGGGCTCTCGGAAAAACCGAAGAAAGCGTTATACATAGAATCCTGACCCTAGAAATCTCCGATGGAAGAATCTTTTCATCCTAACATGTACGTGCGTCTGGGGCCAGGAATCTGGATCACAAGACGTCCGACAGGCATTGGGGAGATCCCTGGCAACTGGCGCGGCAGCCAGAAAGAGGTAGGTTCGCTGGCGGGGCAAGCGGGAAACGGGCGCACCGGAGGGGGTGGCAGCGGGGGTAGCGGAAAAGCCGGATTAGGTGTCATCGTACCGAGTCTCCGTGTCAATATTTCAATCGGCCACCTCGGGGATTCACTTTAGGCCACTCACCGAAAAAAATCGGGTTAGGATGAGGACATGCCCGAGAATCGATCAACCAGAAGAGACCTGCTGGTAGGCGCCGCGACGGCGGCGTTGGCCCAAAACGTGGTAGCTCAGACCAGCAGCTCCAGCGCGACGGGATTGCCCACGCGAGTGTTAGGACGGACCGGCGAGCGGGTCTCCATTCTCTGCCTGGGCGGGTGGCACATCGGCGCCGTCACCGAGGAAAAAGAGGCGATTCGAATCATGCACGCCGCCATCGACCAGGGGCTGACGTTTTTCGACAATGCCTGGGACTATCACAACGGGCACAGTGAGGAACTGATGGGCAAGGGACTGGCCATGGATGGCCGCCGCAGGAAGGTCTTTCTGATGACCAAGAATTGCGAGCGGGACTATGCCGGTTCGATGAAAAACCTGGAAGACAGCTTGCGCCGGTTGCGGACCGACCATCTGGATTTGTGGCAGTTCCATGAAATGGTTTATGACAACGATCCAGACTGGGTGTTCGACAAGGGCGGGTTGAAGGCTGCTTTGGAGGCGCGCAAGCAGGGTAAGGTGCGTTACATCGGGTTTACCGGCCATAAGGACCCGCTGATTCATCTCAAGATGCTGAACAAGCCCCACGCGTGGGATTCCGCGCAGATGCCCATTAACGTTCTGGACGCCCACTACCGGAGCTTTCAGAACGAAGTGGTGCCGGTGTGCCTGAAGAAGAACGTGGGTGTCATCGGGATGAAAGGCCTGGCCGGAGGCCATCCGCAGGGGAGGCTCCTTTCGGAGATGAAGTTGACGGCCGAGGAATGCTATCGTTACTGCCTCAGTCTGCCGGTGACCACACAGGTAGTGGGGATCACGTCGATGGCGCAACTAACGGCGGACATCAAGATTGCGAGGAATTTCCAGCCCATGTCCAAGGTCGACATGGATGCCTTCCGAGGCCGGGTGCGGGAGGTGGCCAGCGATGGACGCCACGAACTGTTCAAGTCCACCAAGACCTTCGATGGGCCGCACCATCGCAAGCAGCACGGCTTCGACGTCTAGCGTCGAGGAGCGGGGCGGTCGCGACGCCGCCCCGTCAAAGACGATTTACACCACCGGCTGAATGCGACGCCGTTTGTTCCAGTAGAGAAGGCCCAGGCCGGAAGCCACGTAAAGGATCGTGGTGACTTCGGGAGTCTCGCCCGTAGGGCCCTGTTCCAGGCCGCCAACCCCACCGCCGGCGAGGCCATACACGGCGTTGTCAATCAGCAATTGGGTTTGAGTGGGGCTTCCGCCAATGGTCGTTACCCGGATCTCACCGATGGCGGAATCGGTCGTCACGCCCCAATAGGTCAGGGTTGGACGTGGGGCTGTGGTGACGTCGTACGACACGCCCAAGGACGTCAGCTCAATTCGAAATGTCGCGGTCGAAGGCAGCATTGCCCCGATGTCGAAGCCGAACGCCGTGACGTTCGCTGGCAAGGTGATCGACACGTAGGACCCCGTATTCCATTCCGGCCCCTTGAGCACCGTCCCGGTGCCATAGTTCTCCGACGCGTTCGGGTCCGAAGCATTTGTCGCGTACAGCCAGTTGCCGACGTTCATGACACCAACGAAGCTGATGCCATCGATATTCAAACCGCCGGATGTCGAGTAGTTGCTCCAATAGGTCGTGTGTGCTCCGTTAACATACGGCGTCGTCGCAGTTCCTTCGAAATCGATGTTCACCAGACTGTTGGCGGCACCCACGAAGGTGGCGCGGTCATTGAAATCCTGAAGCACGCTCGCTTGGGCAGGGAGCAAAAGAGCGAGGAATACCGCAAGGGCTATTCCTACTCTGGATAAGTTCGCATAACGTTTCATGAAGCGGTCTCTCCCGGTAGTAAATGGACGGTTCCGCTGGGTTGGGAGTAGGCGGACCGTCGTTTATAAAGGTTCTCGGGTAGGTAGTGTCCAGGAGGCTGGAGCCTTCTCCAGGACTACGAGAAATTCTTAGGGAATACTCCGAAATGTCTACTGTGGAAGAGACCGTAGGATCGCCTGGCGATAGGCGTTCGCCTTAGCCAGTACTTCGGCTGGGTTTAGGGTCAGCGACATCCCTCCGCGCACGACTTGACGCCCGTTCACAAACACATCCGATACGTCGGACGCCTTGCTCGCGTACACCAGTTGCGACTCCACGTGGTACAGCGGTTGCACATGTGGTTTGCCCACTTGGACGAAGATCAAGTCCGCCCGTTTCCCCGCCTCCAACGAGCCGATCTCCCGCTCCAACCCCAGCACCCGCGCCCCGCCCATGGTCGCCATCTCGAAAGCCTGGCGCGCTGAGACCGACTGCGGATCGCCCGTGGCCACCTTCGCAAGTTTCGCCGCGAGATCCATCTCCTCGAACAGGTTGAAGTCGTTATTGGAACCGGCCGGACCATCCGGACCCAATCCCACGTTGATTCCCAACGACAGCATCTTCGTGACCGGCGCGATGCCGGAGGCCAGTTTCATATTGGACGAAGGACAATGTGCGATGCCGACGTTCTTGCTCCTGATGATCGCGAGGTCCGTGTCATCGAGCCAAACGCCGTGAGCCGCCACGGTACGACCGTCAAACAAACCGAGAGCACTCAGAGCCTGCGTGGGCGATGCCAGCCGTTTGGCACGGGACTCGTCATTCTCGCGGCGGGTCTCCGAGAGATGGATAAGCAGCGGAGCGTCGTACTTATTGGCGAGCACGCGGCTACGGCGCAGGGTTTCGTCGGAATTGGTGTAGATGGCGTGGGGTGCGACGGCGGCAGTGATGAGCGGGTCGTTGCGGAAAGCCTTGAGGAATGCCTCCGCGCGGACCAGGGCCTCGTCAGGGGTCTTGGCGTCGGCCACAGGAAACCCAATCACCGTCTGTCCGAGGACAGCGCGCATTCCCGCGGCTTTGGTCTCGGCGGCAATCGTCTCCTCGAAGTAATACATGTCGGTGTAGGTGGTTGTGCCACCCAGCAACATCTCCAGGACGGCCAGCCGCGTACCCCAACGGCAAAACTCAGCGGTCACATTCTTGGCCTCGGCGGGGAAGATGAACTTCTCCAGCCAATCCTGGAGGCGGAGGTCGTCGGCAATACCCCGGAAGAGGGACATGGGGGCGTGGGTATGGGTATTGATCAGGCCGGGCGCGAGGATGGCCTGGGGACGGTCCAGACGGCGACGCGGTTGAAAGCGCTTCTCCAAGTCGGACCGTGTACCGACAGCGGCGATTCTGTCGCCCCGGACAGCCACCGCGCCATTCTCAATCACCTGGTGACGCGCATCGACGGTGACGACGTAGCGCGCGGTCAGCAGCCAGTCCACGGGTTCTGCCAATACGAGAGCCGGCAGGAGAAGACAGCTAAGCCATCGCATGATCATCAAAAGGTCTCGGAAACAAGGTACTCAAAGAAAAGGTCTGGGAATCTCCCTGGAGATTGACCAATGTGATCTCGATGTCGCCACAAAGGTCCCAGAGGACTTGGCGGCAGGCTCCGCACGGAGGCGCGGGGCGAGGGACATCGGTTACTACAACGATGCGCCTAAATCCGCGTGCGCCCTGGGCGATGGCGTGAAACGCCGCGACACGCTCGGCACACATGGTCAAGCCGTAAGAGGAAATTTCGACGTTGCAGCCAACGAAGACGCGTCCGTCGCCGGCCTCGAGCGCCGCGCCCACCTGAAAATGGGAATAGGGAGCATGCGCGTGGAGGCGGGCGTCCAGGGCGGCGGCAAGGAGAGTCATGCTTTGGGCTGCTTCGGGTCGCGATGAATCCAACGGTACGCCTTGATCGAATTCCGCCAGAACACTTTTTCGGCCGCGGCAGAGCCTTTCGCGGTGAAATACTCGCGCACGACGGCGAGCACCTGGGGATAGGGCGCCCAGTTGTCGCTGTTGGGCCAGTCGCTGCCGTACACGAGGCGGTCCGGTCCGAAGACGTCCCAGAACAGGTCCAGGCGCTCCCGGTAGAAGGCTGGGTCGGTGATGACGCGGCCATTCACGCGGCGGATCACCGCCGAGATCTTGAAGAAGACCTGGGGGCGTTTGGCCAATTCCCGCAGGTCCGCCATGTAGGCCTTCAAAACCGGGGGATCGGTGGGCGGATTCAATTGCGGCAGGTGGTCGACAATGATGCGGAGGTTGGGAATGCGGTCGGTCAGACGCAGGGTGGTCTTGATGAGTTCGGGGGACTGATTGGCCGTGTCCAAGCCCAAACCGGCATCCGCGAGCAGCTTGAGGTCGGCGATCACTTGCGGTTTGGCGCTATCGCGGTTCAAGTCGCGGTCCCACAACAACCCGCAACGAATACCGAGAAAGAGGCGGTTCTTGTGGAAGCGCTCGAGGTGTTTCGCAAAATCAGGCTTGCCGGGATCGATATTGCCGACGCAGCCGACCATGATCGGATCCTTCTCGATGAGGTCGAGCACCCACTGATTGTCTTCGAGCCAGGGGCTGGCTTCCACTTTGATAGCGCCGACGATGCCGAGCGGCACGGCGATCGACCGGTAGCGGTCCGGCAGTGCGGGCATGTAGAGCTTGGCGTTGTCCTTGGGCGGCCAGGGAATACCCTGCGGACGGCGCGGGTCGAACAAATGAATATGGGTGTCGATGATGGGAACTGACGGGGCGGCGGAGGTCATGGTGGCAGTCGCGGCAGCGGACGCGAGAAATTGTCTTCGCTTCACGAAGGTATTGTATCGATCAAACGGGAAGGCGCGGAAGTATTCCGGTAAGAAGTTGGACCAATCGATCGCGAACGCGCACGCCGGTTTCCAACACTTCTTCGTGATTGATCGCTTGGGGAAGGATTCCGGCGGCCATATTCGTGACACAGGAGATGGCGAGACAGCGGAGTCCCATGTGGCGGGCGGCGATCACTTCGGGCACCGTCGACATGCCTACCAGATCCGCTCCCAGCGTGCGAAAGGCGCGGATCTCAGCCGGAGTCTCGTAGTTGGGGCCGGCGAGGGCGAGATAGACCCCTTCCGGCAGGTCGAAGCCGATCTCGGCGGCGACCGCGCGGGCGACCGCGCGGTAGGCGGGATCGTAGGCGCTGGTCATGTCGGGGAAGCGCGGCCCGAGGGCCGCATCGTTGGGTCCGGTGAGCGGATTGACGCCTTGCAGGTTGATGTGGTCGGAAATCGCCACCAACGCGCCCTGCGCGAAGGAGAGATTAATTCCCCCGGCTGCATTGGTCAGAACCAAAGCACGAACGCCAAAGAGGCCTAGCGCGCGGACTCCGAACACGACTTTGCCGACCGGGTGGCCTTCGTAGAGATGGGCGCGCCCGCTCAGCACGGCCAGCGGCAACCCGTTCAAGACACCGATATGCAGTTTACCGGCATGACCGATCGCCGTCGATTCCGGCCAACCGGGAATTTCGGAATAAGGAATCGCGATCGCCTGTTGGAGGGCGTCGGCGAAAGCTCCGAGCCCCGAGCCCAGTACAACCGCGTGCCTTGGCCGCAGCGGCGTGACACTTGCCAGGAAAGCGACAGCGGCTTCCATCACAGCAGCATCCCCGCGATACAGGCGGACATGAAGTTGGCCATCGTGCCCGCCGCCACAGCGCGAATGCCGAGCCGCGCCAGATCGGACTTGCGGGTGGGCGCCAGCGCGCCGATTCCGCCAATCTGGATGGCAATCGAAGACAGGTTGGCAAAGCCGCAGAGCGCGTAGGTGGCGATGACAAACGACTTGGGATCCAGTTGCGCCTTCAGCGGTCCCAACTGGAGAAAAGCCACGAATTCATTGAGCACCAGGCGGGTACCCAGCAGATTACCCACCGTCGAGGCGTCTTTCCAGGAAACGCCCAATAGCCACGCGATGGGAGCGAAAACGATTCCGAACAACTGCTGCATCGATTCCGGAAACCAGGGCAGAAGCGTGTGTATCCAGCCGAGAAATCCGTTTACCAATGCGATCAGCGCAAGAAAGGCAATGAGCATCGCGCCAATATTCAGCGCGAGGTGAAGCCCGTCGCCGGCTCCGCGGGCGGCCGCATCGATGATGTTCACACCCGGCCGTTCCACTTCCACCGAGACACGGCCCGCCGTTTCCGGCTGTCCCACCTCGGGCATCATCATCTTGGCCAGCAGGATTGTGGCCGGCGCAGTCATGATCACGGCGGTCAGCAGGTGCTGGATCTCGACTCCGGCGATTTTCACGTATGCGGCCATGACAGCGCCCGACACGTGCGCCATGCCCGACGTCATGATCGTGAAGAGTTCCGATTGCGTGAGATTCGCCAAAAACGGCCGGATGGTGAGCGGAGCTTCGGTCTGGCCCATGAAGATCGACGCGGCCACGGAAGTGGATTCCGCACCGGAGACGCCGAGGAATTTCTGCATCACCACGGCCATGGCGCGCACGAAGATCTGCATCACGCCGAAGTAATACAGAATCGCGAACAGAGAAGCGATGAAGATCACGATCGGCAGAACCTGGAACGCAAAGACCACGCCGAAGGGCCCGGATTTCGCCCCCAGGGGTCCGAAAACGAACTGCGATCCCGCTTCCGCATACTCCAGCAGGGCATTTACCGCGCCGGAGGCAGCTTGAAACACTCTTCCGAAATCGGTCTTGAGGACGAGAAAAGCAAATGTGAAC
>JAEUQD010000070.1 GCA_016789925.1 Bryobacterales bacterium
GGCATCCTGACTCAGTAGACTGGCTGCCGCCAGCCAGAAGCAGAGAACGCGCATGCGCCTTATTGTACGCGCTTGCGCCGGGCTCCCATCACGGAAATCACCGCGATCTGGGGCTCGAAGACACCATTGTGAAGAACAGTCCCAGGATTACGAACCCCGTCACCAGCACCGAAATCGCCACCGCGCTACCCTCCATGGCAATAAAGATGTGCAATTCGATGGCCAGACGTATCAGCTTGTTGTGGTACGTTGATCGTCATGCACATGGAATTCGCCTTCGGCAAGTCTGGTCTCGAGCTCGATCTGCCGGAAGACATGGACTACCGGGTTCTGGAGGCACGCTCCGCGGCTCCGCTGGCCGACTGGCAGGACGCTCTGGAGCAGGCTCTCGACAATCCCATCGGCACTCCGCCGCTGGCCCGGTTGGCGCAGGGGAAGAAGACCGCTTCTATCTCGGTCTGCGACATCACTCGTCCGGCCCCCAACCGCCTTACCTTGCCGCCCGTCCTGCGGCGTCTGCACGAGGCCGGCATTCCGCGCGAAGGCGTCACTATCCTGATCGCCACCGGTCTTCACCGCCCCGCCACCGAGGCGGAGATTCGCGAAATCGTGGGCGAAGAGATCGCCTCCCACTACACCATCGTCAACCATCACGCTCGCGAACTCGGCGAGCACCGCCACCTCGGGGAAACCCAGGCAGGCACGCCGGTTTACATCGATGAGCGATTTGTCAGCGCGGATGTTCATATTACTCTTGGCTTCATCGAGCCCCACCTTATGCTCGGCTACTCCGGCGGGCGCAAATTGATCGCCCCCGGCCTCGCCGCCCAGGAGACGATCAAGGTCCTCCACAGCCCGAAGTTCATGCGCGACGCGCGCACCCATGAAGGCTCGATCGAAGACAACCCACTGCACCGCGAACTGCTTGAAATCGCCGGCATGGCCCGCCACGACTTCATGCTCGACGTCAGCCTCACCCGCGACCGCCGCATCGCGGGCGTCTTTGCCGGCCACCCCCACGACGCGCACCGCGCCGGCGTCGCCTTCGTCTCCCGCGTGATGCTCGAACAATTGGACGGACCCGCCGACGTCGTCATCACGACCGCCGCCGGGTATCCCTTGGACCTCACCTTCTATCAGGCTGTCAAAGGAATCACCGCCGCCCAGCACATCGTCAAACCGGGTGGCCGCATCCTCCTCATCGCGGCGTGCGAAGAGGGACCCGGGGCCGAAGAATTCTGTCGCATGCTGAAGGAAGCGCCGCCCGCCGGCGACTTCCTGCAACAGATCGAATCCCGCGAGGTCATCGTCGATCAGTGGCAGCTCGAAAAACTCGCCATGGTCACCCGGCGCGCGGATCTCTTCTACTACGTTCCCGGCCTGCCCGCCGACTACTATCCCTCTCTCTGGGGCCAAGCCTCTGAAAGCCCCGAAACAGCCCTCAGCGCCGCCTTGGACGGTCTCCCGCCCGGCAGCCGAGTGGCCTTGATTCCCGAAGGCCCCTATGTTCTGGCCAAGGCAGGGGCCCTCGCCTAGCCGTCAGAAGCTGTATTTCAACGCCAGTTGGATCTGTCGCGAATCCAGCCGTGTGCCGCTAATCACGCCATAGGTCGGCGTGCGTACCGTGGTCCCCGGCTGCTGGAAAACTGGGTGGTTGGGGAGATTGAAGAACTCACCCCGGAACTCCAGCGTATGGCTATTCTCCTTAAGCCGGAAGAACTTGTTCACCGACATGTCGAGGCTCGTGATTCCCGGTCCGATAATGGTGTTCCGGCCGGCCGTTCCATACCGGAATACCGGCTGGGCCGCGCCCGGCGCCACGCCAACACGGTCGACAAACGCGTCGGTGTTGAAGAACCGCGAAACCGACTGCTGCGATTCGGGCAATTTGGCGCTCACACCGGAGACCGCATCCGGTTTGCAGTACCCGCCGCCGTTCTGAATGTTCCCCGGACCGCAGAAGGCCGTGGCTGGGAATCCGTCCTGGAACGTGACGATCCCGCCAAACTGCCACCCGCCCAGCAGGAAGTTGGCCACGGGATTCGAGATCCCCACCTTCCGCCCGCGGCCAAACGGCAGCTCGTAGAGAAACGATGCCGTCAGACGCTGCCGGAAGTCGAAGGCCGACAGACCGCGTTCCGCCCGCAGATTGTAGTTATCCGACGGGGTGAGCGCATCGCCGTCGGTCGTCCGGATCCCGGAGCCGTTGTCGATGGATTTGGCGTAGGCGTACGAGCCCAACAGCGTGAAGCCGTTTGCAAAGCGATGCTGCAGCCGCGCCTGCAGCGAGTGGTAGCTCGAGTGCGACGGCGCGTTCATGTTCTGGAAGCTTCCGTTGAACTTCGGGAACGGACGGTTGAGATTGGGGTTGCCGGGCGCGGGTTCCGGATTGTTGTAGGAGGTCAGCCGTCGCAGCTTGATACCGGCCGAACCCATGTAGGTTACCTCCAGGGACATGTTCCGGGTCAGTTCACGTTGCACCGACGATTGCCACTGCGTCACGTAGGAGGTGCGTTCCCCATACTGGTTGATCAGAAGAAAGCTCGGCGCGCCGGTGGACGTGAACAGTCGATTCCACGTGAGGTTTGGCCGGGTCGTGTCTGCCGTTTCGGCCTGCCGGATTGTGAACGGAATGTTGCGCACGATGTCGAAAACCGCGTTTCCGATATCGCGTACAAAGTACATCCCGCCGCCCGCCCGAAGTACAGTCTTCGAGTTGATCTGGTAGGCGATGCCCGCGCGCGGTCCGAAGTCGTTACGGTCCGGAACCCCCGCCCCGCGGCCGAACCGCCCGTCACGCACCAACTGCCAGCCCGGCGGCGCGGGAAACTGCGGATTGCCCTGGTTCAGGTCACCGGTTCCGGCACGGACAAACACGGGCTCGCGCGAGTTGTCCCACGCAAAGTCGACGTTCACGATCGCGTCGTGCTTGTCCGCGTAGGGAGACTCATATTCCCACCGCAGGCCCGCATTGACAGTCAGCTTCGAGTTCACCTTCCAGGTGTCCTGGACAAAGAGCGCCATGTAGTTCTGGCGGAAGTTTGCGATAGGCGCGCCAACCTGCCCTTCGGTGCCGGACATCAGCCCCAGCAGCATGTCCGCCATCGGCTCGCCGGAATACTGCCCGTTCCACGTGAAGCGCCCGCGCGGGACCACCGCGCCGATCTGGTTATAGCGCAGTCGCCGGAATTCGCCGCCGAAGCGCACGGTGTGTTTGCCGACGTTCCAGGAAAAGTTGTCGCTGAACTGGAACGTCGTGTTCCAGTTGACGAAGGGGCAATCGTTACACTCGCCGACGTTGGCGAAGCCCGTGATCTGGAATACCGGAATGCCCCAGAACAAAGGATCCTGCGAGATGCCCTGAAGCCCCAGTTCGCCGACGACATTTCGCTCAAAGGCACGCTGCTGAATGTTGCGCGAATTGAAGTAATTCATCCCGAACTTGAACTCGTTCACCTTGGTCGCGTCAATCACCCTCGTGAAACCCAGCACGCCTTGCTGCCCGAGGATGTCCACATCGTTGCCCTGATCCTTGATCGCAAACGGGATGTACTGCGGCTCCTTGGTTTGCGAAAAGCGGAAGAAGATCATGTTGTTCGAATTGACGTTGAAGTCGGAACGGAGCGTGAATTGGTCGCCATCGGTGCGCCGCGACTCGTCGTTGAGATAGTTGTTCGTGATCCCCAGGGCGCCGCTGCCCGTCTGGTTCGGCAGGGGAAAGAAGTCGTTCAGCACACGCCGGGAAATGGGGCTGATGCGGCTTTCGGGAATCAGGCCGTTCGGAAAAGTCTGTCCGGGATTGAGCGGGTCGCGAATCGCCCGGTTCAGAAAGCCGAAATTGCCGCTGCGGAACCGCGCATCCGGCAGGGTGTTCGTCTGCGTCAGGGCGCGCCGCTCACGCAGTCCCTCGTAGTTGAACATGAAGAACATCCGGTTGCGCCCGTCAAATACTTTCGGCAGGCGAACGGGTCCGGAGAATGTTCCGCCAAACTGGTTGCGCTTGAAGGGCGGGTTCACGGTTGCGAAGAAATTGCGCGCGTCGAAATACGAGTTCCTGACAAAGGCGAACGCGACACCGTGGAAATCGTTCGTGCCGCTCTTGGTCGACACGTTCACCTGCGCGATGGCGCGGCCATATTCGGCGGAAAACAGGCCGCTTTCCACCTTGAATTCCTGGAGAGCGTCGATCGACGGCAGAAACAGGTAGGTATTGAAATTGGGATCGGTGTTTTCCATTCCGTCCAGCGAGTAGTGATTGAAGTGCACCCGTTGTCCCGCCACATTCAGGGCAAACTGATTTCGTGCGCCTCCCATGCGTTGCTGGCCCTGGCTGGATGCCGGACCGTTGGTCGTGGCTCCTGGAATCAGCGAAGCCAGTTGCAGGTAGTTGCGTCCATTCAGGGGCAGTTCGACGATCCGTTTGTTTTCGATCACCGTGCCCACCGAAGTGGATTCGGTTTCCAGAACCGGCGCGCCTCCCGTCACTTCCACCACTTCCGACACGTTACCCACCTGAAGCGTGAAGTTCAGCACCAGCGCCTGGCCGACGTTCAGATTCACGTCATTTCGCACCTGCACGCTGAAACCCGGTTTCTCAGCGCGGATCGAGTAGACGCCTGGAAGCAGCGCCGGCACGCTGAACACCCCTGCATCGTTGGTTTGCACCGTCCGTACCTGGTTGGTGGCCGGGTTGGTAATCGTGATCTGGGCGCCCGCAACAACCGCACCCGACGGATCCACGGTGGAGCCTGTAATTTCACCGACCGGAGCCTGTGCAGTGGCCACCGAGACGGCGACGATGACACTCAAGAATCGAAGCAGCATGGTTCGAAAGATCCCCTCTGAGCAGCGAGTGGCGAAGACCCAGCGCCTCTCGCCTTACGGTCGGTTATCTTATCACTTTGCCCCGCCCTCTCCGCAATCCCTCACTTACTCCCCCTTTCTTGCTATCCTGACAGTCACCTCCAAATGATTCCAGAGAGCATCCCTGAGGGCCTGACTTTTGACGATGTTTTGTTAGTACCGGCGCGCAGCGGAGTGCTCCCGGCCGAGGCCGACACCCGGACGTACTTCACCCGGAAGATCCCACTCAACATCCCCATCACCAGTTCGGCGATGGACACGGTCACGGAATCGCACCTGGCCATCGCACTGGCCCGCGAAGGCGGCATCGGCATCATTCACCGGAACATGCCCATCGACCGCCAGGCGGAAGAAGTCGACCGGGTGAAACGGTCGGAGAGCGGGATGATCGTCGACCCGGTCACCATTCACCCCGAACAACCGCTGGCCGATGCCCTGGAATTGATGCGCAGCTACCGGATTTCCGGGGTTCCCGTCACTACCAAGGACGGACGGCTGGTCGGCATTCTGACCAACCGCGACCTGCGCTTCGAGAACCGTTTCGACCAGCCGATCGAAGCGGTGATGACCAAGAAGAACCTGGTCACGGTCCCCGTGGGCACGACGCTTGAAGAGGCCGAGATGATCCTCCACGAGCACCGTATCGAAAAGCTTCTCGTTGTCGACGAGAACTACATGCTCAAGGGCCTGATCACGGTCAAAGACATTCAGAAGAAGGTCAAGTATCCGAACGCGGCCAAGGACGAGCAGGGACGCCTGAGGACCGGCGCGGCGATCGGCGCCACCGGCGATTTCCTCGAACGGGCCCAGGAACTGGTGCGCAAGAAGGTTGACGTGTTGGTGATCGACACCGCGCACGGCCACTCCGAGCGGGTTATGCAGGCGGTGGTTGCCGTCAAACGGGCGCTGCCTGAGATCGAACTGGTCGCGGGCAATATCGCCACCTATGAAGCCGCGCGCGACCTGATCGCGCTCGGCATTGATGGCGTGAAGGTCGGCATCGGACCGGGTTCCATCTGCACGACGCGCGTGGTCAGCGGCGCGGGCGTTCCTCAGATCACGGCGATTGCTGAAGTCGCCCGGGCCGCGCGGCCCGCCGGCATCCCGCTCATTGCCGATGGCGGCGTCAAGTACTCGGGCGATGTGACCAAGGCGATTGCGGCCGGCGCCGAGTGCGTGATGATCGGCAGCCTGTTCGCCGGCACGGAAGAAAGCCCCGGCGAAACGATTCTCTACCAGGGCCGCACGTTTAAGGCCTATCGCGGGATGGGCTCGATCTCTGCCATGTCCACCGGGACCTCAGCCGACCGCTATTCCCAGGAAGGAACCCGCAAATTGGTCCCCGAAGGCATCGAAGGCCGCGTGCCCTATAAGGGCTTGCTGTCGGAGATGGTTTATCAGTTGGTGGGCGGCTTGAAGGCCGGTATGGGCTACTGCGGCTGCGCCACCATTCCGGAGTTGCAGGAACGGGCACGGTTCCTGCGGGTCAGCGTCGCCGGTCTTCGTGAAAGCCACGTGCACGACGTGATTATCACGAAGGAAGCGCCCAACTACCGCGTCGAATAGGGGTTGGTGACTTCCGCTTCGATGCTCCCGGCGGCGAGGCGGATTTGCAGGGCGTCTCCCCGCTTGGTTTCCGCCGCGGACCGCACTACTTTGTCCCCGGCCTGCACGATCGCATAACCTCTGTCGAGCACTCGTTGGGGGCTCATCGGCTGGAGCGCCGCATCCAGCGAAGCCAACTGGCTGCGCCACCGTTGCAGGCGAATCTCGAGCGCGTGTTCGAGACGCCCCGACTCGCGATCGAGCCCGTTCTGGAGGAAGACAAGCTGACGGCTCGCGGCCGGTTCCAATTGGGCGGATGCTCCGGCGAGCCGCCGGTGAGCTTCGGCCAATCGCGCCGAGGGATTATGGCGCTCGAGCCTTTGGTAAAGGTCGGCCAAGCGGCGCCGCCGTTGATTCAACGTCGAGAATAGAGGCGCGCGGAGTCGCCGGTCCATCTCATCGAGGCCCTGGCCGCGCCGCGAGACGAGGAATCGGGTGGCGCGATAGGCATTTTGCATCACCGAAGCCACGGCGCGCAGCAGTTCCTGTTTCTCGACAACCGCCAGTTCGGCCGCCGCGGACGGTGTGGGTGCGCGCAGATCGGCAACAAAATCGGCGATGGTGAAGTCCGTCTCGTGTCCTACGGCCGAGATCACGGGAATTGCGCAACCGGCAATGGCCCGCGCAACCGCTTCGTCGTTGAAGCTCCACAAATCTTCGAGCGATCCACCCCCGCGTCCCACGATAACGAGGTCGGCCCAGCCGCTCCTGGAGAAATAGTTCAGTCCGGCTACCAGCGCCTCTACGGCGCCGGCCCCTTGGACCGGGGCGGGGTAGAGCCGCACATGAAGTCCGGGCCAGCGGCGGCTGAGGATGTTGATCATGTCGCGGATGACCGCTCCCTGCGGGGAGGTCACGATCCCGATCCGTCGCGGGTAGCGCGGCAATGGCCGTTTCCGGGCTGCGTCGAAGAGTCCTTCGGCCTGGAGCCTGGTCTTCAACTGCTCGAAGGCCAGGTGCAGGTCCGCGCGACCGGACAGTTCCAGGGCCTCGACAATGAGCTGATATTCGCCGCGCGGCTCAAAGACGTCCAGCCGGCCGCGAGCCAGGACAGCCAGTCCGTCGGCGGGCTTCACCCGCAGTAGCCGGAGGTCGCCGCGAAAGCACACGGCGCGAAGCTGCGCGTCGGCGTCTTTGAGCGTGAAGTAGCAGTGGCCCGACGAATAGACTTTGCACCCGGAGATTTCGCCCTGGACGAGGATGTTGGTGAAGCCCGCGGTCAGCACCTGGCGGATGGCGGCGTTGAGTTCGGAGACCGTGAACCGCGGACGCCCCGGCGAAAAGTCGAGCTGGATCTGACCCATAGAATTAATCGATTTGACCCCTTGGCAACGAAGTTCTATGCTGACACTTTGCCGGACGGCCCGGCAACCGAGGAGAAGCTCTCGATGACCCCACGGGAAGTACTTGATTTCGCGAAGAAGAACGAAGCGCGGCAACTGGACTTGCGGTTCACGGATTTGCCGGGCCTCTGGCAGCACGTTTCCTATCCGATTACGCAGTTGAAAGAGGACTCCTTCGAAGAGGGGTTCGGCATCGACGGTTCCAGTATCCGCGGGTGGGCGGCGATCAACGAATCGGATATGCTGCTGATTCCCGATCCCACGACTGTGCTGATGGATCCGTTCACCGACGTACCGACGCTCGTGATGGTCTGCGAGGTGATCGACCCCATCACACGGCAGCACTACGAACGCGACCCGCGCTGGATCGCCAAGAAGGCCGAAACCTACCTGCA
>JAEUQD010000080.1 GCA_016789925.1 Bryobacterales bacterium
TTGGGGGCCAGGTGGAGGTTGCCGCAAGGTTGGGTGGATTCGTACGAGACCCGTCGGCGACCGTGGCGATCGATGCTCCTTCACTACGGGCCGGAACGCTCTCGGGAATCTCGGTGCACGCCGAAGGCAGCTATGGCAGCGCGTTGGTGAACGTGGCACGTCTGTCAGCATCCTGGCGGGGACAGACATTGATGGCATCGGGCTCCTTGGGGCTGGGCGGCAAGGACCAATCCCTGAACCTGCAGGCCCAATCCAGCCAGGTGTCGATTGCGCACGTGCTGGCCGGTCTGAATCTCTCCACGATCAACGTGGGCGGAACAACATCTTTGCGGGCCGATGTGACGGGCACCGTTCGGAATCCCGAAGCGCGGGTTCACTTGACGGGCTCGAACCTGACGGCCTTCGGCGAGACGCTGGGCGAGGTTGAAATCCGCGCCGGGATGAGCGGGCGTGTGGCGCGTGTGGAAGAGTTGAAGTTGGAGAAGCCGCAGGAAAACGGGAATGGCCTTCTGCGAGCTTCGGGGACCTACAATCTAGACACACGCGCCGGTGCGCTGGAGCTTACTTCGAAGGGAGTCAGCTTCACGCGGTTGACGCTTCCGGATGGCTCGGCGGTCCGCGCGCACGGGATCACGGCTGAGGCAAAGGGATCCGGCAGCGTGGACGATCCCGCGCTGAAGTTGACGGTGAATGCCGACTCCGTTGCGTATCGAGGGCAGGAGTTGGGGCGGATTGAAGGGACGGTGGACGTTGTGGCGCGGCAAGCGGACATTCGGCTGAACGCTCCGAAATACTCGCTTGCTGGTAGCGCCCGAGTGGGCACACAAGCCCCTTACGCCGGAACGTTCGAGCTGGCGGCGCGCGATACGCAGGTGCAGAATCTGCCCCTTCCGGCCGACCTCAAGCTGAGCGGCACATTGACAGCGGCCGTGAAGGGTACAGGAACCGTGGAGGACTACTCGCGTGGCCAAGCCAGCATCGAGGTGGAGGCCGCGAATCTGGACTGGCGCGGGCAGCCCGTACGCAACAGCGGACCAATTCGGGCAACCTATTCCGGAGAAGTGCTGACAATCGACCAGGCAACCGTGATCGCGCGGGACTCGCAAATGAGCCTGCAGGGCAAGCTTCCTTTGACGGCAGCGGCGGGAACGGGCGAGGTCAGACTGGAGGCGAAGCTGGACTTGGCCACGCTCGCTTCGTATTTGCCGCCGCAACAATCGCTGACAGCCGTGGGGACAGCGACGATCGAGGGACCCATTCGCGGCACGCTGCGGCGCATCGATCCGGAATTGAAAATCGCATTGCGGGAAGGTAGCTTCTTCACACCGGAAATGAAGGCCCCGCTCACCAACGCCGAACTGGACGGGGATGTGCGGAACGGCGCGCTGGAGCTACACTCGGTGACGGCGAAACTGGGAACCGCGTCGGTGACGGCGTCAGGGGTGGTTCCGTTCGAGCACTTGCCGGAGTTGCCGGTCGATTTGCCGCGCCGGCGGGGCGCGGCGCAGTTCCAGGCCGATTTGAAGTCGCTCGATCTCGGCGCGCTGGGGCTGCTACCTGGCGGAGTTGCGGGAACCCTCAGCGCCACGCTGGAGGCGTCCGCCCCACGGGCCGACATTAAGGCGTTGAGTGCCACGCTCACTTTGCCGGAGTTCAGACTGGCGGTGCAAAACTACGCCGTGGAACAGAAGGGAACCTCGCGAATCTCGGTCTTGAATGGCGTGGCCACGGTGGGGGAGTTTGCGTTGACCGGGCCTCTGACAGACCTGCGGCTGACAGGAACAGCGGGACTAACGGGCCAGTATCCGTTGGACCTGCAACTGACAGGGACTACCGATGCTTCGCTGGCATCCGCGTTTGTCGAGGAGGTTTCGGCGCGCGGCGCGATCGCGGTGCAGGCGGCGGTGACCGGCGCCGCGCGGGAACCGCTGCTGAAAGGATTCTTCGAACTGTCCGACGGACAGTTGTCCCTGAAGAATCCGCTGGTGGCCGCCGAGGGCGTGAACGCGCGGCTGGAACTGAACGGAAAGCAGTTTGTACTGACCAAACTGGACGGATCCATCAACGGGGGAACGTTATCGGGCTCGGGGACCTTCGGCTATGCAGGCGGCCGGCTGCTTAACACCGACTTGACCGTGAGAGCCGGAGACGTCTACTTCGATTTCCCGGCGGGCCTGAAGACATTGTCCAATGTCGATCTCCGGTTGCGCAGTACGGCTAGCGGCTCTGTATTGGGTGGGCAGGTGTCTATCCAGGAGGGTGGCTTCTCTGACGACCTGAATTTGGATACGGGCATTCTGGCCGCGCTGACAGCGCCTGCGTCGATCGAGTTGACCAAGGAGCGGGATCCCTTTCTGGAGTCGTTGCGGTTCAACGTCGGCATCCGCACGGTGAATCCGCTCGTGGTGGACAACAACCTGGCGCGGGCCGAGGTGAGCGCGGACCTACGAGTTGTGGGAACGCCCTACGAGACGGGCCTTGCGGGGCGCCTGGAAATTGAGCAGGACGGGGAGATCCGGTTGCAGGAGCGCCAGTACGTGGTGGAGCGAGGCATCATCACCTTTAACAACGAGAGGCGAATCGAACCGGAACTGAACGTGATCGCCACGACGTCCGTGGCCGGCTACGATGTGCGGCTGCAGGTACAGGGCCCGCCAGGCAAGACGGAGACGGTGATGACCGCTAATCCTTCTCTGCCGGAACCGGACATTCTGGCGCTGCTAATCACAGGCAAGACGGTGGACCAGATGCAAGGGCAGGAGTTCACGGTCGCGCGGGAGCAGGTGCTTTCCTATTTGGCGGGAAGGGTGGGAACGACACTGGGGAGGGGAATTCAGAGCGCCACTGGACTGAGCACGGTGCGGCTCGAACCGAACCTGATCGCGGCAGAGGCCGATCCCAGTGCACGCCTCACGGTGGGGCAGAACATCACGCGGCAACTGGAGTTGATCTATTCGATGGACTTGGTGAATAGCTCGGATCAGATCTACGTCGCCGAGTACGATCTGACCAGGCGATTCGTCACGCGAGGAGTACGTCAATCGGACGGAAGCTTCCGCATGGACTTCCGGCACGATCTGCATTTCGGAGGTCTTGCCGAGCCGCGGCGCAGTGGCACGAGACTGCAGCGGCGGATTGGAGAAGTGGCCCTGGCGGGGAATCCGTTCTTTGGCGAGGAGAGAATTCTCGACCGGCTGAAGCTCAAGCCAGGTGGCAAGTACGACTTCTTCAAGACCCGCCAGGGAGTAGATCGCGTAACCAAGCTCTACATGGACGAGGGGCTTCTGGAGGCGAAGGTCCGTATGCGGCGCGAGACTCGCGACGAAAAGGTCGACCTGAAGTTGTACCTGGAGCGGGGCCCGAAGGTTGAGTTTGTTTTCGAAGGCATTTCGATTCCGGACGCCGTGCGGAAGCGCGTCCGCGACCTCTGGCAGTCCGGCGTCTTCGATACCCAACGTGCGGAGGACGCGCGCACCACGATACGGGATTGGCTTGCAAGGGAGAACTATCTGCGTCCGGTAATCGACCATTCGATCTCCGCGACGGCCGCCGAATCCAAGCGCGTACTGTTCGACATTAATCCAGGCCCGCGGTTCCAGGATGTGACTCTGGAATTCGAAGGCGCGGCGGGTCAATCGCCGTCGCAATTGCGGAGCGTCATTGACAAGCAGAAGCTGGACATCGACGTATACGCCAAGCCTGCGCGGGTAACCGCCATGTTGACCCGCTACTACCACGAAATGGGCTATCTGGATGCCGAGGTTTCGACTCCACGGTATGAGTTGGACGCCCAGACTCGAACGGGGCGCGTCGTGTTTCCGGTTCAGGAAGGCCCACTGTACCGGGTGGGAGCGGTGACGTTTGAAGGGAATCAGGCAATCAGCGCGGGGCGGCTGGCTGAGGCCGTGCCCATGCCGGCGGGCGAAGCCTACCGGCCAGTTCTTCGGGAAAACGCCTTGGGGAGGCTGAAGGCGGCCTACTGGCAGGAAGGTTACAACGATATCGAGGCGCAGTTTCTGACCCGGCGGAACGCGGCCGATGGTGTCGTTGATGTGATCTTTCGCATCGAGGAAGGTCCGCGAAGCCTGGTTCGCGAGATTCTCGTCGAGGGACGAGACAAGACCAGCGACAATCTGATTCGCAGCCAACTCGCCATTCATGCCGGCGAGCCATTGAGCCTGGAGAAAGTGAGCCTCTCCCGCCGCCATTTGTATGACACCGGGGCGTACTCGCTGGTGGACATTGTGAATGAACCGGTCGACGACGGGCTGTCGTCCGCCGATACCAAGTCCATGCGCCTGCGCGTACGTGTGCGGGAGATTCAGCCGTATGAGTTCCGCTACGGAGCCTTCTTCGACACCGAGAACGGGCCCGGCATCATCGCCGACCTGTCGAACCGCAACACGCTCGGCAGCGCGAGAGTGTTGGGCGTGCGCGGACGGTACGATTCGCAATTGCGTGAGGCCCGTCTTTATTTCAGCCAGCCCATTCTGCGGCGTTTCCCATTGAAGTCGATCGCAAGTCCCTACTGGCGGCAGGAGCGCAATCCGGCCACCTCGGATACCGACGCGTTCAACGTCGATCGGATCGGTTTTTCGGTCCAGCAGGAGGCGCGGATCCGGCAGCAGTACCTCATCAACTACGGCTACCGGATCGAGTCGAGCAGAACGTACGATCCCGGTCCTGACGCCTTCTTCGATGTGCCTCTTCGAATCGCATCGTTGACGAGCGCGTTCTCTCGCGAGACACGGGACGAGATCATGGATGCCACTCGCGGGGACTTCATGTCCCACGCCATCCAGTTTTCGCCGGTGAGGCTGGGGTCCGAACTTAGCTTCCTGAAATACTCCGGCCAGTACTTTCGCTACTTTCCCCTCCAGAAGCCCCGCATCGAACTGTTCACCAACGAAGTGAAGCGGCCCCGGCTGGTCTATGCCACTGCCGTCAGGGTGGGCCTGTCGAAAGGGTTCGGGGGGCAGGAGGTCCCCTTGAGCGAGCGTTTCTTCGCTGGAGGCGCGACCACACTCCGCGGTTTCGAACAGAACACCGCCGGTCCCATCGCGGGGCGGCAGCCGCTCGGCGGGCAGGGGATGTTTGTGCTCAACAACGAACTGCGCGTGCCGCTGTTCAGCATCTTCGACGCCGTCGGATTCAGCGATGTTGGCAATGTGTTCGGGAAGGTGTCCGATTTCAGTCTCGCCGACCTGCGAAAAACAGCGGGGATAGGACTGCGCGTGCGGACACCGTGGTTTCTGCTGCGGTTGGACTACGGCTTCAAACTCGATCGCCGCGAGGGCGAGCAGGCGGGACGCTTGTTTTTCAGTATCGGTCAGGCGTTTTAGGAGTCTACTTCCAGCCAACCAGATTCTTGAGTGCCTCCAGCATGTCGGTGGGCCTGATGGGTTTGGCGAGATAGGAGTCCATTCCTGCGGCGAGGCAGCGTTCGCGGTCGCCCTTCATGGCGTGCGCGGTCAATCCGATGATCGGGACGTGCTCACCCGTGGCCCGTTCGAGGGCGCGAATGGCGGCCGTCGCTTCGAGGCCGTCCATTTCGGGCATCTGCACATCCATGAAGATGGCATCGAAGGCATCTTCGCGCAGGGCGTCTAACGCAACCCGGCCGTTGACCGCGGTCTTGGTGGTGTAACCTTGCCGCTCGAGGACACGAACGGCGACAAGCTGGTTTACCGGATTGTCCTCGACCACGAGAACGCGCAAGGGCTGTGCCTTGGCGGGAGTCTCACCGGGCGTGCTCTCCACGGACTGTTTCCGCGAGCCAAGAACCTGGAGAATGGCGTCGACGACCTCCGTCCGCACCAAGGGCTTGGTCAGACGCACGGCGGAAGCGAAGGCATCCGGGTGCGCGGCTTCGCTGCGGTGTCCCAATCCGGTCATCGTGATCACCGCGGTGCCCGCCCATCGCGGGTTGCGCGCAATGTTGGCAGCCAAAGTGAGCCCGTCCATCCCGGGCATGAGGATGTCGGTGAGCACGATGGGATAGCCGTGGCCTTGGAGCGCGGCCCGTTCGAGGCACTCGAGTGCCTCCTCGGCGCTGGCGGCCGTGGTGGGGAGTATCCCGCAGTCCCGCAGCAGGCCGGCGGCAATCTCACGGCTGGTCGCGTTATCGTCCACGACAAGCACCGGCAGGTCTTTAAGCGCCTGGCGGCGAGCGGCATCGCTCGGAGCGGGCGCGGACGGCGACACCGCGCAGCGGATGGTGAAATGAAACGTGCTGCCTTGCCCGAGCTCGCTCTCAGCCCAGATCCGCCCACCCATCAGCGCCACCAATTGCGCGGAAATCGCGAGGCCGAGTCCTGCGCCGCCGTGCACGCGCGTGAGCGATGAGTCGACTTGAGAAAACGCATCGAAGATCGAACCCAGCTTGTGGGCAGGAATGCCGACGCCGGTATCCCGCACGCTGAAGTGCAGCACCGTGTCGCCGCCGGCCTGTTCGTGTTCCTCGGCCAACACGACAACCTCGCCCCGCTCAGTGAACTTCACTGCGTTGCCCACGAGGTTCACCAGTACCTGACGCAGGCGTCCGCAGTCGCCCACCACGCGTTCCGGCACGCTGGCGGACACCCCGCAGGCCACCTCGAGTTTGGCGGGATCGACACTCACGGCGACGCTCTTGACGGCGTGTTCGACGCAGTCCCGCAGGGAGAAGGGGTCGTGGTGAATCTCGAATTTGCGGGCTTCCATCTGCGAGAAGTCCAGCACGTCGTTGAGCGTGGTGAGCAGAGCCTCAGCCGAGCGCTTGGCCGTGGAGAGGTACTCGCGCTGTTCGGCGGCAAGTTCGGTACCCAACACCAGATCGGTCAACCCGATGACGCCGTTGAGCGGCGTCCGGATTTCATGACTCATGTTCGCCAGGAACTCGCTTTTGGCGCGGTTGGCCGCTTCCGCCGCGTCGCGGGCTTGCCGCATCTGCTCTTCGGCGAGTTTGCGCTGGGTGATATTTTCGTGCGAGACGACAATGCAGACGCCGCGCGGCCCGTCAAACCGGGTGGCGCACAACACAAACCAGCGGCGCTCCTCCGGACCGTGGCAGCAGTACTCCTGGCGGTAGAGATTCACGCGCCCGGCAATCAGGTCGCGAAGGCCGCGCGCGATCTGCCAGGCATCCTCCGCGCCGTCTCCCTCGGCCGCATCGCAGACGGCCAGGTAGTTCATTCCCCGGCAGGAGTCCGGCGACGTCAGCCCGTTCTGTTCGCCGAAGCGGCGCCACGCCCCGTTCACCGTCAGGATTCTGCCTGAGCCATCGAGAATCGCGAGATGTTCCGTGAGGGCTTCGATGGCGGATTCCAGGAATGCCTGTGAGCCGCGCAACTCCGCTTCCATCCGCTTACGGTCTGTGATGTCGGTGCTGACCCCATCGACATACCGCATCCCATTCTCCATGAAGCTGCCGCGTGAGCGCGTGTTTAGCCAGATCCACTCTCCATCCGCACGCCGGATCCGGTACTCAAATTCAAATGGTTCTCCGGTTGCCAGCCCGGCTGACATCACCGGTCCCAAGTGCGGAGCGTCTGCCGGGTGAACCCACTGAAGGAATCCAAACGGGCCGCCTTGACAACACTCGCTTTGCGAGTAGCCCAGGATCGCCTCGCAGTTCGGGCTGACGTACAGCACCCGGCCTTCTACGTCCAACCGCCAGAGGATGTCCGGAATGTTGGCCACCAGGGAACGGAACTTGCGTTCGCTTTCCGCCAGGGCCTCCCGGGCGAGCTTGGCCGCTGTGATGTCGACGTAGGTTCCTTCGATCACGGCTTCGTCCGCGCCGTCTCCCGACATCACAAGGTTTGCCAGGACCCAGCACGGGCCGCCGTCTTTGCGGCGGAATAACACTTCGTGGTTGAAGAGCTTCCCTTTGCGGCGCAGCATCGCCAGGACATTCTCCCGGTCTTCCCGTGTGAAGTAGACGTTCCAGGAGGTGAGCCGCGAAAGCTCCTGGGCAGAGTTGTAGCCCAGCAGGTGAGCCATCGCTTCGTTGACGGCCAGCATCGCTCCATTCGCCCTGGCGCGCATGACGCCGGCCGCGTTCCGCTCGACGAAGTCGCGCATGACGGCTTCGGCCTGCCGGATGGCAGACACGTCCGAAACCACGACCGAGATCAGTTCCACCTCCAGGTTCAAGCGCTGGAGGGAGAACTGTACCGCCAAACGGTCACCCCCACGGTGAACCAGCGTAAACTCACCCGTCGCCGGAGCGTCCAGGCTTTGCCGGACCAGTTCCTTCAAAGCTGGATGCAGCAACTCGTCCACAAACTGGAACAGCGAACTGCCCCGAACCGTTTCCGCCACTTCACCCGTCATCCGGGCAAAGCACTCGTTGCAGAAAAGAATGGTGCCGTCAGGCAGGATGGTTAACGCGCCCTCGTTCATGGCCTCGACCAGCAAACGGTACGGCTCGTCCGCTCCCGGGCGGGAGTATACGGCGGCCGTTTCTCCCATCTCGAGCAAGACAGCGTCCACTTCTCCACGCTGGAGCGCCTGGAGCAGTTCTGCCGTCGAGGTCTCCGATCGGTCAGATTGGTGATTCGTGTGGGGAAGTACTTCAGGAGCAAGCCTTTGTAACATCTTGTCGGCCTTTTCCTCATATCGGCGGAAAGCGCTGACTTCAGGAGGTTAAGACCCGTCGAAATTTACCTCAGTAGAGATTTCGAAACCCATTAAGACCTGGCGCAGGTTCGACAGGTCGCCGATCAATCGTCTGACAGGTTCCGGCCGGACGCGCACGGTCGTCGGAATAGCCACAATCTGGTCTTCCACAGCCCACTTCGGATTGACCGATACATCGATGGTCTCAATGCGATACCGTCCGGGGAGGTACTCGTCGCAAATCCGCTTGAGGTTCGCATAGGCCGTCAGTGAGCGCAGAGTCTGCCCGGACACGTAGAGCCTGAGCACCCAGACGTCGCCGTGAGGATCTTCCGGGGCGTGTCGCGCCGTCATGCCTCTCTCCCGCGAACCGGCAGCACATCGATGCCGTCGCTGGAGAGTGTGATCATGAACGGGTACTCGTTGGCGCCATGGGCCGAACCGCGGTACTTCACCACGCGCATCCGGCGGGTCGAGATCTGATCGTTCACCCGGTGGTCGAGCAGCAGGACGCAGTCGGCGACATCGAGCACCGTTTTTCCGGACCCGGCGCTGCCGCAGACCAGGGTGGCCCGTCTTCGGGGCACCCCGCCACGAGTAATCTCATCGACGCCGACGATCCCGGTCGGGCACTTCGCGATCGGTTCGGGCCGGCTACGACTGGTACTTGCCACAAATCATTCCTCCGAGGCCCACAATTCTGAACGCCAAATATCAGCTTCGGTTTTATAACATTTCATCTGCATGTTGCAATTTTCAACATTTTCAAAATCTCGGCCACGCTGTGACTGTCACGCTATCATGAGACAGAAGGATCTTCTGCCCGGGTGGCGAAACAGGCAGACGCAAAGGACTTAAAATCCTTTGGTGGGCAACCACCGTGCGGGTTCAAGTCCCGCCCCGGGTACCATTTTTCGATTTGGCAGGAGGTTTCGTTTCCATGTCTGATCCCACTCGCCGCCAGTTCGCCGCTTCGGCGGCGTTTTTGCCCGCGCTTGCGCAGCGCAGCCCGAACGAACAGATCAACATTGGCGTGGTCGGATTCCGCGGGCGCGGGCGCGACCATTACCGGACGTTCGCCAAGATCCCGAACGTGAGGGTGGCGTTTCTGTGCGACATAGACGAGCGCCTGTTTCCGGGCGCGGTGGCCGAGGTCGAGCAACTGGGCGGCAACCGTCCGGAGACTTACAACGACATCCGCAAGCTGCTCGAACGGAAAGATCTCGACGCCATCTCCATCGCCACCCCAGATCACTGGCACGCGCTCATGACGATTTGGGGCTGTCAGGCCGGCAAGGACGTTTATGTCGAAAAGCCGGTGTGCCACAACATGCGCGAGGGCCGCAAGATGGTCGAGGCCGCCCGCAAGTACAACCGCATGGTGCAGACGGGGCTCAACCGGCGCAGCGAAGCCCGCAACCAGGCTGGCGTCGCCTACGTCCGCGGCGGCGCCTTCGGTTCGGTCTATCGCGCGAAGGCGGTGGTTTATCGGGGACGCACCAGCGTGGGCCGTGTCCAGGAAGCGTCTATCCCCAAAGGCGTCAATTGGGATCTGTACCTCGGTCCCGCGCCTTACCGCGCGTTCTCGCTCAACCGCTTTCATTATGGCTGGCACTACTTCTGGGACACCGCCACGACCGAGGTCGGCAACAACGGAGTCCACGCGATTGACGTGGTTCGCTGGGCGCTGAACAAGAACGTTCACCCCGTGAAGGTCCATTGCGTGGGCGGCCGCTTCGTCGACGACAACACCGACCAGGAGACGCCGAACGTTCAGAACGCGACCTACGAATACGCTGACGGTACGTTGGTGGAACTGGAAGTGACCACGCTCCCGAGCCCCTCTTTCGGCGGAGTGCAGATGGGCGAGTTCTTCTATACGCCGCGCGGCTATATCACGTCGGCCAAGAAGTGGAGCACCGTTCAGGCCGACTTCACGCCGCGCAACACGCCCGACCCGCCCTCCGGCGTCTCGCTACGCGCTACCAACCTCAGCTTCCCGGATATCAAATACAACCCCGGACCGGAGATTCCGGACATCCCCGGCGCCAGGGACGATAGCCACTTCCAGAACTTCATCAACTGTGTTCGCTCGCGCAAGCGCGAGGAGTTGAACTGCGAAGTCCTCGAAGGGCACATGTCCACGGCGCTGTGCCACCTGGCGAACATCGCGTTCCGGACGGGGCGAAAGCTGACCTTCGACCCGGCGACGGAGACGTTTCCGGGCGATGCCGAAGCCAACCAGTACCTGACCCGCAAGTACCGCGAGCCTTACGTGGTGCCCGACAAAGTATAGGCATGCCTTGGCTCTACCTGGTGCTGGCAGGGTTGCTCGAAGTGGTTTGGGCGATCGGCCTGAAGTACACGGAAGGGTTCTCGAAGTTGTGGCCAAGCGTAGTGACCGTAGCGGCCATGATCGCCAGTTTCCATCTGCTCTCGCTGGCGCTGCGGACGCTGCCGGTGGGTACGGCCTATGCCATCTGGACCGGTATCGGCGCCGTGGGCGCGGCGATTCTGGGTATCTTTCTGCTGGATGAACCAAGAGCTTTCGGGCGTCTTGCCAGTATCGCGCTGATCGTGGCCGGGATTATCGGGCTGAAGCTGAGCCACTCCTAAGACGGCAGCGCGGCGCGGACGATTTGGCCGAAGGGCGTCGGCTCGTAGCGGCTGACGACGCGTGGATTGTCCGCCCAACTCCACGCTGTCCACCCCATATTGCGGGCCGCCATGTACTGGGCCAACCGCCGGCCCCAGTCGAGTTCATTCTGCGACCCACCCCACTCACCCGCAAACACAGGGACGCTCCATGCCAGGTTGCCGAACGAAGCATCCCACGCCGACCCTTTGTTCGAGTAGATGTGCGTCGAATACACCAAATCCCGTACGTCCAGCGGAAAACCGCGAAGATCGTATCCCCAGTTGGTGCCCGACACCCAGATGAGCGCGTCCGGATGCTCTTCGCGAATCACATTGATCAACAGGCGCGCCCACGGATGCCATTCTGCCGTCGAGACTCGATAGCGATTGGCCGGATACTGCGTCCCATCCGGCCGACACAGTGGATAGGGATCATCCGGCATCCGGTCGTGCGGCTCGTTGAAGATGTCGAACAGTACGGACGGCCGCTGGCGGTACCGCCGCGCGAGCAGCCTCCACATCTCCGCCGTTTGAGGATTGGGTAGTGGCGGCACGAACTGCCGGTTCGGCCCGAAGGGCTTGTCGGCGTCCAGCCACTGAAGGTCGAGCAGGGTGTAGGCACCGTAGTCTTCGGCCCAGGTGATGATCCGGTCCAGGTCGTTACAGTAATCCTCCCCGGAAAACCGTCCGCGGCCATTCAAGACCCAGTCCTGATTGAACGGGATGCGGATGATGTTGGCGCGCCAGCGTTGGACGATGTACCGGATCTCGTGGCGCGAGAGGCCCGCGGCGGAGGCGAAGCCATCCTCGTCGGGTTCGGAGTACTCCATCCCCGACCGGTTGACTCCCCGCAACAGAATTGGCTCGCTTGTGGCGGCCTGGATAATGCGATTCCCGGCAGTGGTTAACGGTGACAGTCCCATGGTTCGATAGAATACCTTGCTGATGACCAATTGGAAACAAGTCGCCGAAACCGTTGCGCCGGATATTCCCCAGGAGCAGGTTGAGCGCGTGTCGCCCCTGCTCGACGCCATGCGTGCCGCTTTTCTGGCGCAGACGTCCCGAATCGAGCTGACCATTGAGCCCTCCTACATCCAAGCCGTCCAGGAGTGCGAACAGTGACCATTCTTGAAGTCAGCGCCAAACTCGCCAGCCGCACCGTCTCCTCCGTCGAACTGACACAGGCGAGTCTTCAGGCGATCGGCCAGCGCAAGGATCTGAACGCGTTTCTCGCCATGATGGAAGAGCGTGCCCTGGTGCAGGCCCGCGCCATGGAC
>JAEUQD010000129.1 GCA_016789925.1 Bryobacterales bacterium
AGAATCGTTCCGGATCAGGTAGCTGATGACGCTCACATCCAGATCTTCCGCCGGAGGCACCATCCGCAGCCGGTCGTCCGGATTCTCATCAATCTGCAAATGGTAATGGGTATGCGTGTTCCCCGAATACCACCCCTTCGCCTTCAAATCCTCCAACAGCGGAATCCGCAAATCCACCTGGTGCCCGATCCCCGCGCCGACCTCCGTGAACTCTACCGCCGCTTCGTGCGAAATCCCGCGCACCGCTTCAATCCGGTACCGCCCCGCCGGCACCGCGACTTCATACTTGCCCTTCGCGTAGAAGTAGTGGCGTTTGTCCGGCATCGTCTTGATCGACGCCTCGGGCATGTACACCTGCCCCGTCGCCGTGTCCGTCACGCGAATCTTCGCCGCCACCGGCTTGCCCGCGCCATCCAGCAAAGCGCCTCGGATCACTGCCTTCGTGCTGGTGTCCGGTTTCTGCGCTCCCAATGGCCGCAATAGCGTGCCGCCAGCCAGTACCGGGATCGAGGCCAGTAGTTGCCTCCGTGATAAATGATGATGGCCCATGCGCGGTGAGTATATAACACCTTGCGTGGAATGCGATCATCGTAGCTGAGGAATGTCCCATCGGCTCAGTCGTGTTTGTGTCTTCTGCGGCTCTTCCAACGGCTTCCGCCCCCGCTTCCGCGAGGCGGCCGCCGAGTTCGGCGCATTGCTCGCCGCCGAACGCATTGGCTTGGTCTATGGCGGCGGTGGCACCGGTTTGATGGGCGCCGTGGCCGACGCCGTTCTTCAGCAGGGCGGGGAAGTGATCGGTGTCATTCCCGAGGCCCTCGTCGCCCGCGAAGTCGCCCACCGCGCTCTCCAAGACCTCCGCGTCGTCCCTTCCATGCACGAACGCAAAGCCCTCATGGCCGACCTTTCCGACGGCTTTGTCGCCCTCCCCGGCGCTTTCGGCACCCTCGACGAATTCTGCGAAATCATCACCTGGGCCCAACTCGGCATCCACAACAAACCGTGCGGCCTCTGGAATGTCGACCAGTTCTGGGATCCCCTCCTCGCCATGTTTGCCCATTCCGAACACGAAGGCTTCCTCAAACCGGCCCACCGCCAGATGGTGCTCGCCGAAGACGACCCCCGCCGCTTGCTTCAGCGCTTAAAAAACCACACTGCCACCGTGGAGGATAAATGGCGTGATCTTCGTTAACCCCCTGCTCTTCTCGTTTCTGCTTGCCCAACAGCCCGTGCCTCCCCCCAAGCCACCCCCGGAAGCCGGCGGCGTCTTTCGTCTGCCCTCCCAGATGCCCGACGAGCCCAAACCGGCCCCGAAGCCCGAGGAGACCAAACCCCTTGCCCTCCAGTTTGCCGGTAAGCCGCTCACCCTCCCCTTCGCCTGCACCGACGACGACATCAGCGGCTTCGGCATGACCTGCACCGACGACGATCCCTGTCCCATCTATCTCGAACTCAGCAGCCTCCAACCCCTCGGCGCGAAAGTCTTCCTCGCCGGCAACCTCCATAACTCCGAATCCACCATGTACTCCGTCCTGCTTGCCTCCGAGGACTCCGGCAAGACCTGGACCGAACCAGTCGAGCGCATCCGTAGCGCTGGCCTCGAGCAGATCCAGTTTCTCGATTTCGCCAACGGCTGGGTCAGCGGCCAGGTACTCGGCGCCGCGCCTCGCGACCCCTTCTTCCTCCTCACCACCGATGGCGGCGTCAACTGGCGTCGCCGGCCCGTGCTCTCCGAACCCCGCGTCAGCGCCATCGAACAGTTCTACTTCGAGTCCAGGAATAACGGCTCTCTCCTGCTCGACCGCGTCCAGGGCTCCGAAGCCGGTACCCGCTACGAACGCTACGAAACCATGACCGGCGGCGAAACCTGGATGATCCGCGAAGTCAGCGCAAAGCCACTTCAGATCAAAGGAGCGAAACCTCTCGTCCCCCCGGCCGACTGGCGCCTCCGCGCCGACTCCACCTCCAAGGCTCACTGGATCGAAAAGCGCACCGGCGCCCGCTGGCAACCCGTGGCCGCCTTCCAAGTCCAGGTGGGCGTCTGCAAACCCAAGGTCGAAGCCCTGCCTGAGCCGCCGCCCATCGTCGAAACTCCCTCCGACTCTTCCGTTCCCGCCCTCTCGCCGCGCCGCGGCCCGTCGCGCCCGCCGACCCTGAAAAAACAGTGACACCCCACGACCCCATCGAACTCGAACTCTTCCGCCACCTCTTTGCTTCTACCTGCGAAGAGATGGGTATCGTCCTCCGCAAAACCTCCTTCTCCGTCAACATCAAGGAACGCCGCGACTATTCCTGCGCCATCTACGACGCCGCCGGCCAAACCGTCGCCATGGGCGACCACATGCCCGTCCACCTCGGCGCAATGCCCGAAAGCGTTCGCCACGTTTGCGAAGCCTTTCGTCTCCAGCCTGGCGATGTCGCCATCGTCAACGATCCCTTCCGCGGCGGCACCCACCTCCCCGATATCACCACCGTCGCCGGCGTCTTTCTTCCCCGTCGTCGCAATCCTTCCTTCTATGTCGCCACCCGCGCCCATCACGCCGACGTCGGCGGCATGAGCCCCGGCTCCATGCCCCTGGCCCGCGAAATTTATCAGGAAGGCATCCGCATCCCGCCTATCCTCCTGGTTCGCCGCGGCCAGATCGATCGTCCCTTGCTCTCGCTCTTGCTCGCCAACGTCCGCACCCCCGAGGAGCGCGAAGGCGACCTGCTCGCCCAGTTGATGGCCATGGAGCGCGGCCAGGCCCGCCTCGCAACCCTCATCAGCCGCTATGGACTCGCCACCGTCAACCGCAACGTCCGCAATCTTATCGACTACAGCGAACGCATGATGCGCGCCACCTTGCGCTCGCTCCCCGGAGGCCGTTACGAGTTCTCCGACTGTCTCGATTCCGACGGCTTCGGTTCCCCACCCATTCGCATCGCCGTCGCCGTCACCCTACACGACGGCCGCTGCCGCGTCGATTTCTCCCAGTCCGATCCCCAGGCCGCCGGACCCGTCAACGCCAACCACGCCGTCACCCTCTCCGCCACTGCCTACGTCTTTCGCTGCCTCATTCAGGAAGACGTTCCCTTCACCGCCGGCTTGCTGCGCCCCCTCGACATCATTAATCCCCCCGGACTGGTCACCAGCGCTCAAGCTCCCGCCGCGATGGCTGCCGGTAACGTCGAAACCTCCCAGCGCATCACCGACGTTCTGCTCGGCGCCCTCGCTCAAGCCGCGCCCCACCTCATCCCCGCCGCTTCCTCCGGCACCATGAACAACCTCTCCTTCGGCGGTTGGGACCCTTTCCGTCAACGCCCCTTCGCCTACTACGAAACCATTGCCGGCGGCATGGGAGCCAGCGCCCATGACGATGGACCCTCGGCCACCCACACCCACATGACCAACAGCCTCAATACCCCCATCGAGGCTTTCGAGCACCAGTTCCCCGTCCGCGTCGCCGCCTATCGCGTTCGCCATGGTTCCGGCGGCGCAGGACGCCATTCCGGTGGCGACGGCATCGAGCGCCGCCTCGAGTTCCTCGCCCCTGCCGAGGTCACCATCCTCGCTGACCGCCGCACCCATCCCCCCTACGGCCTCAACGGCGGACGTCCCGGCAAATCCGGCCGCAACTTCCTGATCCGCCAGGGCCGCAAACTCGCCCTCCCCGGCAAAACCCGCTTCTCCGTCAACCCCGGAGAAGTACTAGCTATCGAAACCCCCGGCGCTGGCGGTTTTGGCGAGAAATCCCGCGCGGATTCGCTATCATAAAAAGGTTTGTCCACCAGGGAACTCCTCCGTACGAATCCGGCCGCCGCACGCCGCTTTTCCATCTTCCTGGTCTTCGTCTGCACCATCCTTGGCGCCGCCGCCCAGATCCTCATGAAGATGGGAACGCAGGCGGCTGAAAAGGATGGCGCCCTGCAGTTGTTGATCGCCATCTTCCATACGCCCACCCTCTTTGCCGGCTACGCCCTCTACGGACTCAGCACCCTCGTCCTCGTGGTCGCTCTCAAATATGGCGAACTCTCCATCCTCTATCCCGTCATTGCCCTCACCTACGTCTGGGTCACCGCCCTCTCCGTCCTCATCTACGGGGAGTCGTTGAATCCTCTCAAACTCATGGGCCTCGCCACCGTCGTCTTCGGCGTTGCACTGCTCGGGAAGGCGACCCGCCGTTGAAGACTCCACTCTCCTCCATCCTCCTGGTCTTCGGCGCCTCTTTTGTCGGCTCCATCGGCGCTGTCTTCCTCAAGTCCGGCGCCGAACGGCTCCACTTCGAAGTCCGTTCGCTGGTCACCAATTGGCGACTGCTGATGGGAATTGTGACCTTCGTCCTCTCCTCCCTCCTCTACCTCAAGGGAATCAAGAAGGGTGAACTCACCGTCCTCTATCCGATGGTCTCCCTCGGCTATGTTTGGACGCTCTTCTGGTCCCGCCTCTTCTTCAAGGAACCCCTCACCAGCGGTAAGTTCGCCGGACTCGGCTTCATCGTCCTCGGAATCGTCCTGCTCGCCCTAGGCAACCGCTGACGCCGCCAGCAACCGCACCGCCGTCTCTTCAATCAACTCGCGCATCGCCAGCTTCTCCACCCACTCTCGCGGAATCCCCTGTACCCCGTAATACGCCCCGGCCAGTTGTCCGAACACCGCCGCCGTCGTATCCGCATCGTCTCCTAAGTTCGCCGCCGC
>JAEUQD010000138.1 GCA_016789925.1 Bryobacterales bacterium
CTGAAGCAGCTGAAGTGAGCCAGTCGGCCAAGTGTTGGTTTGGGTCCTGGCGACCTGTCTTTTCAACGCTTGTTGTGCGCACGCTGGTGAGGACTAGCGGCGGTAATGCTCAACCGTGACCTCAGAAGAGTTTAGAGCTAGTAGTGGAAGGAAGAGGTGGGCTATGTTCGCTCCCAGACTCCGTTCTCGCACCGGGATGGGCATCATGCTCTTCGCGGTTGCTTTGTCGTCCACGCCGAACGTGACGTTCGCCGATGTCGTATTCCAGCACGTGGGTAATACCCTTCCTTCCAGTGAAGGATGGATGGATAACGACAGTGAGGTTCAAGGTGACGTCATCCGAGGCCCAGTCAACGACGGAGGGATTTTGGCTTGGTTCGTGAACGACAATTCTACCGATCTCAGCTCCTCGTTGCGGTACGTACAGATTCCGTCGAGCGGTGTGATCGGCCAAGGAAACACTCATGGCTGGAGGATTAGGGCGATCATTCGCATCGTAAACCACAATGACGAACCTGATTACTCCGTCCATGTGACGTACCGCACAGGGCAACAGACGTGGGGCATGATGTTTGGCTCTGAGCCGGACGGTGATCCTATCGTACGGTTGGGAAATTCTGCACACGCGAGCACGGGGATCGACCTCGTGCTGCAGGGACTAGGCGACGGGTATCACCTCTATGAGCTCGTTTACGACCCAAGTTCACAAACCGCTGATCTGTTTGTCGACGGCGTCGAGCGAGTCAGCAATTTCGCCGGCTACCTCGAACTCAGCAGCGCCGATCTCTTTCAGTGGGGAAGTGCGAGCAGCTTCACTGCTGGCCATGGGCGCTACGCTCTAGTCGAATTGGCCGTTGGTCCGCTCAATCGCCCTCCTGTGGCAAATTGTATCAGCCGCATCGTCGCGGCTGGCGCCGCTTGCAGTGCTCCGGCTTCCGTTGACGGGGGGTCTTATGATCCCGATGGTGATCCGATAACGTCGATTCAAACTCCTCCTGGGCCGTATTCCGTTGGGATATCTTTGGTTGAGCTAACTGTCACTGACATGGACTTAGCTTCTTCGCAATGCCAGGCATCCGTGACAGTCCAGGATCAGACACCGCCCCTCATTTCCGCGGCGAAGAGTATTCCCAGCTCCCTATGGCCGCCAAACGGAAAGATGGCGCCCGTAACTATAAGTGCAACGGCTTCGGACGTTTGCAGCTCACCTGTAGCTTGCAGGATTATCGCAGTTGCCAGCAATGAGCCGGTGAGCGCACAAGGGGACTGGTTGATCACCGGGAACCTTTCGCTGGATTTGCGAGTTGCTCGGCGGGGCGACGGCAATGGCCGTGTCTACACGATCACCATCGAGTGCAAGGACGGAGCCGGAAACGCATCAACAAGACAGACTACAGTGTCTGTGCCGCACAACCGCGGGAACTGAAATAGGCTACGTCCTGATCGGCGATCTACGGCCCTCCCCGACGAGGAACCCACCCGCCGGGTTATTCGAGCCGGCCGTGAGCATTCCGCTGGTTAACGAGCGGATTCAGTAGTTAGCGCCTCGGCCAGCAGTCCGCGCTCTTCCTCGTTCAAGTCCAGTTGCAGCGCCGCCTGCTTGCCGGGATCCGTCATCTTCTGAAGCGTCTTCCGCAGGATGTCCACCATCTTGGCGCGATCCAACTTGAGGGCCGTGTCGAGAAATTGCGTCTCCAGAAAAACCAGGCAGATCGCGTTTTCCAGCGCCTGAACGTCAGGGTCGGTCTTCAGGTCGCGTTTCCGCAGAATCCACTCGGCGCGATCGATCGTCGCCGCATCGTAGCCTTCCCCCGTCAGAATCGCCCGCAGTTCCCGCGCATGCAGATCCTGAAGCGCTCGCCGCCATTGCAGGTACGGGATCCGGCCCTGGGGGTAGGATTCGCGGGGAATCGCCCAGCGGCGAAGGTGATGAGCACGCGCCGCCAGCAGCAGTGCCTCTCCGGCATCCGGCCGCAGACGCCGAACCCAATCCGTCACCATGCGGGCATGCGTGAATTCCTTGGGCTGCGGAACCCCATCGATCAGAATCGAGTTCGGGTCGTCCGCATTGCGCGCGTCGATCGCGGCCAGGGCGCGGCTGAAACGGTCGGTCTCCACTCCCCCGATTGTAAGGCTGTCAACTGGATATTTTGGACGGAACCGCCGCGAACTCAAGGCCCGAAACGCCTGACCCCGCGGTCCGGACGTGCCACAATGATGGTTTATGGACATTATCCAGATCACCGGACGGGAAATCCTTGATTCGCGCGGCAACCCGACAGTGGAGGCCGATGTTTTGCTGGCCGACGGCAGCATGGGACGGGCGGCGGTACCTTCCGGCGCCTCCACCGGCGACAACGAAGCGCTGGAATTGCGCGACGGCGACAAGGGACGTTACCTCGGTAAAGGTGTCCGCAAAGCCGTCGACAATGTGAACGACACCCTCAACAAAGCCCTCGTCGGTATGGATGCCTCCCGGCAGGTGGACGTCGACCGGAAAATGCTCGAAATCGACGGCACCCCCACCAAGAGCAACCTCGGCGCGAACGCGATTCTCGCCGTCTCCCTCGCCAACGCCCGCGCCGCCGCCACCGCACACGGCCTCCCCCTCTACCGTTACCTCGGTGGTGTCAACGCCACCGTCCTCCCGGTCCCGATGATGAACATCATCAACGGCGGCGCTCACGC
>JAEUQD010000168.1 GCA_016789925.1 Bryobacterales bacterium
ATGCGGCCGGTGGCGACGTCGTACGCATCCATGCGGAACGAACCGGGCGCGATCACCCAGTTCTTGTAGAGGATCGGGGTCGAATGGCCGGAGATGGCTTCTGGCCGTGGAGTGCGCCAAAGAGGGCGGCCCGAGACCGCATCGAAGGCGGCGATAAAGGAATCGCGGTCCTGGTCGACGCTGAGGATCAGTTTGTCGCCGGCGAGCACGGGGGACGTGCCTAGTCCATAGGAATTCGTGAACGGACCCAGCGGAACGCGCCAACGCTCGGCCCCTTGGACCGTGTAGCTGATCAAGCCAAAGTCGGGGAAGAAGGAATAGAGACTTCCCCCGCCCACGGCCACCGAGGGCGAGGCGGGATGGTTGAGTTTGTGCAGTTTCTCGGAGCGCGGCCGGTCCAGGACGCGCTGCCAGAGGATCCGGCCGGACTGGCGGTCGAGAGCCAGCGTGGCAAGCTGCCCGCTGTCCAGGCCGGTCAGGTAGATACGGTCACCGACAACGACCGGTGACGACAGGCCGGGCGGCAGTTCCGTCTTCCAGACGGGTGCGAGTTTCGCGGGCAGCGGGGCGTTGTCCGCGATGCCCGATCCGTTCGGTCCGCGAAAAGCGGGCCAGTCCGCAAACAGCAGGAGTGAGACGACGAAAGAGGCGAAGGCCATTTCGTCCAGTGTAGTCCCGCCTTTAGCTATGCGGGTGCACTTCCGTCAGCGCCAGCGCCTTCTCCTTCGCGGTGTGCAAAGTCTTGTAGAGATTGCGGGCAGCCGTGTTCAGCATTCCTCCATCGGAGTAGCAAGGCAGGAAGCGGTACCCCATTCCGAACCACATCGCGAAGTCTTCGGCCTTGGGCATCAGAATACCCGCTGTTTTCCCGGCCGACTCGGCGGCACGCGCGACCTTACGGCAGGCTTCCAGGAGTTTCGGATGGTCAAACTGCGCCGTAATCCCCAGGGAGTGAGACAGGTCCAACGGACCGACGAAGAGGACGTCAACACCATCCACCGCGGCAATGGCTTCGGCATTTTCGACGGCTTCGGTGCTTTCGATCTGCATGACGGCCAGCAGTCCCTGGTCCGCGTTCTTGAAGTATTCGGCGAAGTTGCTTCCGAAACCGCAGGCGCGGTTCGATATGGCGACGCCGCGTACCCCCGCTGGCGGATAGCGCATGTTGGCAATGGCATGTTTAGCCTGCTCGGCCGTGTCGACGTGGGGAATCATGATGCCTTGCACGCCTAAATCGAGCACACGATGAAACCGCGGGCGATCATTGGCTTCCACACGCACTACGGAAGCCGCCCCGGTATGGGCAATCGCCTGCAACTGCCCGAGTAGGTGGGCTTCGTACCCTGCCCCATGCTCCAAGTCAATCAAAAGAAAATCAAACCCCGCCATCGCCACGATTTCCGCCGTGAGCGGAGAACCGAGGTTGATGAAACTGCCGAAGACTACATCATGATTCAGAACCCGACGTCGAATTTCGAACATCCGAACGGTCTCCTTTCCGTTGCGACGGGGAGAGCACGTCAAGGACCGCGGGAATTTGGGGGAATTCACTCAGCTTGGCTACGATTTAAGGGATGCAACGCTGTTTCTGGTGCGGAACCGACCCCTTGTATGAGGCTTATCACGACCGGGAGTGGGGGTTTCCGCTGCGGGATGACCGAAGATTGTTCGAAAAAGTGTGCCTGGAGGGCTTTCAGTCGGGCTTGAGCTGGCTGACGATTCTGCGCAAGCGGGAGGGTTTCCGAAAAGCCTTCGCGGACTTCGACTTCGAGGCAGTGGCTCGTTTCGGGCCGGGAGATGTCGACCGGCTGGTCAGCGACGCGGCCATCGTCCGTCACCGGGGCAAGATCGAATCCACCGTGAACAACGCCAAAAGAGCCTGTGAGATGAGAGCGCGCGAGGGGTCGCTGGCCGCGTTCTTCTGGCGGTACGCGCCGTCCCCAAAGACGCGGCCAGCCCGGCTAACGCGCGAAACGCTGATGCAGATGACAACCAGTCCGGAGTCGATTGCCCTATCCAAGGAATTGAAGAAGCGTGGATGGACCTACGTGGGCCCCACGACCATGTACGCCTTTATGCAGGCCGTGGGGCTGGTGAACGACCATACGGAAGATTGTTTTGTCCGTGCCGAAGTGGAATCAGCTCGCAAAGGCACGTAGGGCGGAGGATTGCCCACGGAGGTCGGCCGGCAATGCCGCTTCCGCCGCCATTTCACGCCGGAGGGCCGTCTCGTAGCCGCGAGAAACACGGTAGATGACAAAGTCGAAAAATGCCGCCATGGTGCGGAGCAGGTCGAGTTCGGCGTAAATTTCAACAGGTGTCAAAGCCGGATTGTTGTCTGTAGCGTGCTGACGGATTACGCGTTTAATGATGATGATCTTGTGGATTAATTCATTGAGCGGAATTCCTTCGTGGAACCGGACTTCGCCGAGGCGCTCGTAGTGAGCGGCCAGGGAAGCTTCGTCACTCTGGTTGAGCCAGTTGGCGAGGTTTTCGGCAAGGTCGCGGGCACGGGCGCGGATCTCGTGGTCACCGAGCGCGCGATAGTGCTGGAGCTTCGGGTCGCGGTCGCGCTCGGCAATAACCTGCGCGGCGATACGATCCCAGTTTCTCTCGATGCGTTGAAGAAGGTGTGCGGAAAGCATGGTCAGTTAGGTTAAGCCCCTTTCATGCTTAAGAACGTAGCACAAGATGGGTGCGTTTCAAATTTCGGCTCGACCCGGAGTCGTGTACTCTGTCAAGTGAGGTGATTCACGCTTTGCCAACGATCCAGTTCATCCGCTATCGCATCGCCGGATCAGCGGTTCCCCAGTGGGGCCGCGTCGAGGGAGAGAGTATTCAACCACTGGACGGGGCTCCGTGGACGAACCCGAGTGAGGCAGGCGCGCTGGTAGGCTTGAACGGCGTGGAAACGCTGAGGCCGGTGGAGCCGCTGAAAGTGTTCGCAATCGGCATGAACTATCGATCGCACCTGCGTGGCCGTCCGGAACCCAAGACGCCGGAAGTGTTCTACAAGCCGATCTCGTGCTTGCAGGACCCAGACGGGCCGATCGTGCTCCCTCATAACTCGCAAGACGTTCATTTTGAGGGGGAACTGGTGCTGGTGATGGGTCGCCGTGCGACCCGAGTCAGCGTCGCGGAAGCCGAAAGCTACCTATTCGGGGTCACTTGCGGCAACGACGTGAGCGAGCGCGAGTGGCAGCGCGGGGCGAACAAAGACCTGCAGTGGTGGCGCGCCAAGGGATCGGACACGTTCGGACCGTGTGGTCCCTACCTCGTGACCGGGTTGAACTTCAACGATCTGCTCTTGACGACTCGTCTGAATGGCGAAGTGGTGCAGCAACAGCGGACGTCGGACCTGATTTTCACAGCGGCAACGATGGTGAGCGTGATCTCGCAGAACGTGACGCTGGAGCCAGGCGATCTCATCTTCACGGGGACGCCGGGATCCACCAGGGCTCTTCAGGCAGGGGACGTGGTGGAAGTGGAGATTGAAGGCGTCGGGACCCTGAAGAACCCGGTGCAGTCTGCCATTCTGTGACGTCAGTTCATCATCAATCCGACCGAACGGCCGTGTGGGCGGCAATGGCGGCGTGTCTCGTCATGATCGCCTATCACGTGGGGTCAAAAGCCCTGCGCGACGCTTTGTTCCTGTCGAAATTCGAAGTGACAGCGCTGCCCAAGATGGTGATCGTGGCGTCGCTGTTCTCGATTGTCGCAGTGCTGTTCACCTCCCGCGCCATGATGCGGCTGACGCCGGAGCGGTTGGTGCCGGTCTCGTTTGGGGTTTCGGCCGCGCTCCAGATTGTTATCTGGATGCTGATCGACACTTTTCCGCGAGCCTGCGCCGTGATTGTATATCTCCAGTCGGTCTCGCTGGGCTCGCTGCTGACGTCGGGCTTCTGGTCGATGATCAATGAGCGATTCGATCCGCGGGCCGCGAAGAAACTGGTCGGGCGGATTGCCGGCGCGGGCACCCTGGGCGGCATGCTGGGGGGCGTGGTGGCGGAGCGGGTCGCGGCGAATTTCACGCTCGGGCAGATGCTTCCCGTGCTCGGCTTCTATCACTTCGCCTGCGCCGCGCTGCTGATGCTCGTACGGCGGCCCAACGACACCACTGGGACCGTGCGGCAGGACGAACCGAAAGGACCGAGCGGGCTGGAGATTCTGAATGAGGCCCCCTACCTGAAGACGTTGGCGGGGTTGGTGATTCTCGGCACAATCAGCGCGGCGATGATCGACTACGTGTTCAAGTCGTCGGCATTGGCCTATTACGGGCGGAACGAGAATCTGATGCGCTTTTTTGCCCTGTTCTACTCGGCTACGGGGGTGCTGACGTTCTTCGTGCAAATGGGGCTGAGCGGGATCGCCCTGACCCGTCTGGGGATGGCGAAGACCGTGGGCACGCTGCCGTTTGCGGTCTCGGTGGGGGGCTTTGCGGCGCTGACCGTCGCCGGCCTGCCAACGGCGACCATCGCGCGCGGCCTGGAAGCTGTGTTCCGCGGATCGTTGTTCCGCGCGGGCTATGAGTTGTTCTACACGCCCATGCCGACGCTGGAAAAGCGAGCGGCCAAGTCGATTGTCGATGTTGGATTCGACCGGTTGGGCGACGCGGTCGGCAGCGGATTCGTGTCGTTACTCCTGGGCTTGGGGGCCGTGGCCGGGCCGGCGATTCTGTCGGTCGCAATTGTCGTGGCACTGGCAGGCCTATGGGTGGCATCGCGGCTCCAGGGCGCGTACATCGATGCGTTGGAGCATGGGTTGCGCGAGCGAGGCGGAGGTTTGGCGGCCTTGGACGATATCCATTCATCGGTGGCAATGACCGGGTTTGCAGAATCCCTAACGGTGCTTGACGCTGGCAAGATTGGCCGCGCGCCGGAGCAGAAGCACGACCGCACCACGGCCACCCAGGTCCCTCAAGATGCAAGAACAGTGATTGAGACACCGGCAGGCGCGACCACAGTCCTCTCCGATCCGGTGTTACAGCAAGTGGCGGTGCTCCGGTCAGGCAACGCCGACAAGGTGCTGAGGTTTCTCGAGGCAAACCCGAAAGTCAAACCGTACCTGGTGCAGCACCTGATCGCGCTACTGGGATGGGACCGCGTGTCGCCGCAGATAACCAGCGCACTGCGGCGCATTGCCGAGCGCCACACCGGACAGTTGATCGATGCGCTACTGGACGAGAACACCGATTTCGCCATCCGCCGCCGGCTCCCTCGCGTCTTATCCGTAGTGACGACACCGCGGGTGGCCATGGGGGTTCTGATGGGGTTGAACGACCGGCGCTTCGAAGTGCGGTATCAATGCGGGCGGGCCCTGGCGGCGATGATGGTGCGCAACCCATATCTGAAGTTCACGCACGAGGAT